>CANQXR010000009.1 GCA_947627855.1 uncultured Clostridia bacterium | reverse complement strand
AGCAATTCATTTTCCATTTTCAAACGTTTGTTTTCATACTTATATTCTTGTAATGTCTTAGCCGGTTTTCGTCCACGGGGTTTTGGAATTTGATCTGCCATTACTTTTCGCCTTTTCTTATTCTCACGTGTAATCATATTTTTTATGGTCTTAACCGGTTTTTTGTATTTCGCCGACAACTGCCGAATTGATACACCGGTTTGGTGCTTTGCTACAATTTCATCAATTATTATTCGTGGTGTGTTTGGTGTTCCTTTTCTTCTTGGCATATTAAAACCTCCTATGATTTTATTTTACCATAGGAGGTCCTTTTTGTCATTGTTCACTTTTACTGGTTCTGTTCAGTGTGGGGAAGCCCTTATTTATAGTGTTTTTAGTTATTTCCTTTTGAGCAGGACGACTGTTTCGACGTTGGTGGAATGGGGGAACATATCTACCGGGACGATCTGCGTCGGGACGTAGGTGGGGGAGATATATTTCAGGTCACGGGCGAGGGTGGAGGGGTTGCAGGATGTGTAGATTAGTTTTTCCGGAGAAATTCTGAGAATGGTTTCGAGCAGGGGAGGGGCGCAGCCTTTGCGCGGAGGGTCTACTACTATTACATCCGGCAGTATGTTTTTTCTGCACAGGTCGGGGCAAATCGTTTCGGAGGGCCCTGTGTAAAAGAAGGCGTTTGTTATGTGGTTATTTTTGGCGTTTTCTTTGGCATCGCTGATGGCCTGGGGGACGATTTCTATGCCGTAGACGGATTTGGCTTTACGGGCGAGAAAAAGAGATATGGTGCCTATACCGCAGTAGGCATCGAAAACGATTTCATTACCTTTAAGGTCAGCCAATGAAAGAATGGTATCGTAAAGCTTTTCCGTCTGTACTGGATTGACCTGAAAAAAGGAAAGAGGTGAAATTTTGAATTTCAGATCCTTTATATAGTCGGTTATATATCCACTGCCAAAAACGATTTTTGTTTTACTGCCTAAAATAACATTTGTATTTTTTTGGTTTATATTCAGTACGATTGTGGTTACGCCGACTCTTTTAAGAAGGGGTGTCAAATCTTCTATAAAAGGAAATTCTGTTGAATTTATTACCAGACAAACCATAATATCACTTGTTTTATGAGAGGTTTTTATAAGAATGTGTCTTAAAATGCCTGTCTGATCTGCTTCATTGTAGGGCGCTATGCCGTGCTTGTCCATAAAGCTTGTTATTGTTTTCAGAATTGCACTGTCCGATTCGGAAGCAAGCATACATTTTTCAATGGGTATAATATTATGACTTCTGGGAGCATAAAAACCGACTACCGTTTTCCCATTTTTTGTACCTACGGGATATTGTCCTTTGTTTCTGTAGTAATAGGGATATTCCATTCCTATGGCTTCATTGACGTAAATGCTGTCAGGAAAACCGCCTATTCTGACGAGATTGTTTTTGACAATACTGCGTTTGAATTCAAGCTGAGAGGAGTATGAAATATGGCGCAGACTGCAGCCGCCGCATTTTCCGAAGCTATTGCAGTCAGGCGAAATGCGAATAGGGGAGGGGTTTATTATTTCCTTTATAATTCCATATCCATAGCTTTTTTTAAGCTTAACAATTTGCATACGTATATAATCGCCGGGAGCCGCACCGGACACAAAGAAGGCAAAACCATCGGCTTTGCCTATACCCATTCCATCTATGGACAAATCAGTTATACTTATATTAATCAGTTGGTTCTTTTTGAAATCCATATTAACCTCACAACTCCGAACGCCGTATATTTCTTCCCAGAATATGATTGTAGCCTATCCACGGTCCTGCGGTTTTTTCTTTTTCCGACATTTCTATAAACATATTTGCCTTTGCATCTGTATTGTCTGCACAGTAGAGCAAAAAGGCTTCAAGAGTGCTCGGAAGCTTTGGTGAGCCAAATTCAAATTCGCCATGGTGAGATATCATACAATGCTTTAACAGCAGCTCAGCTTCTTTGGGAAAGGCTTCTATTTTTGCACATTCCTTGCTTATAAGCTCCGACCCCATTACGATGTGACCGAGAAGCTGACCATAGTCTGTGTATTCATTTTCGGGAAAAGGCGATATTTCATATATTTTGCACAGATCGTGAAGCATAGCCGCAGTAATCAGCAGATCGTGATTTACATACCCCTTATAGTTATCGGCAAAAAAACAGCAAATCTTGGTTACGGAAAGTGTATGCTCCAAAAGACCGCCCATATAGGAATGGTGCATAGACTTAGCAGCGGAATGAGAGCGGAACTTATTAATAACCGAGTCGTTTTCAACATACACATTTTCAAGAAGCTTTTTAAAATAAGGAGTTTTTATAGTATCTATAAAAGAAACAAATTCATCGAAAAGTGAATCGATGTCATATCGGCTTGATGGTATAAAATCCTTTGGATTATATTCTCCCGCTTCCGATTTCCTGAGTCTGCGTATATTGAGCTGCAGATCGCCGTTATATGAGGTTACAAATGCTTCAACCTTTATAAAGTCACCTTCATTAAAAGCGCCTATAAGATTTGTCATATCCCATATTTTGGCGTCAACAGTGCCTGTTTTGTCATATAATTTCAGAGAAATGTAATTTTTGCCTGCCTTTGATCTCTGCTGCTTCTTTTGCTTGCAAAGATAATGCTCTGTTATGGTTTCTCCTTCACGAAGTTCTTCAATATATTTCATAAACGCTCCTCCGTTTGAATATAATTTAATAAATTGGTTTTAATAAATATTTTAGCTGTCCAGACTGCGGCGTCGCAGGGGCAAGGAGCAGGGAGAGGCGGACAATGGGCGGACAGCGGAGCGTCCGCCCATTGTCCGCCTCTCCCTGCTCCTTGCCCCGACGGTCCGTTTCTGCGTCTGACTGATAATTGCCTGTGCAATTATCAGTCAGACGCAGAAACGGGGCAAATAAAAATCATCTTCATTCCTATAAAGAATAACGGAAATGAAGATGATTGAAAAAGCTTAATTTATAATTCTCTTTGCACCGACATATGTGCTGGTTGAATAATCATCATAAAGATCTTCAACAATAACGCCGGTGGAATATGTACTTGAATGAATATACATATTATCTCCCAGATACATACCCACATGAGAAATGTTTGTATTTCCGCCGGTATTAAAGAATACAAGGTCGCCAGCCTGAAGCTCGCTTTTATCTACATATGTGCCTTGAGTATACTGGCTTGCTGAATTTCTTTGGAGAGTGATGCCGAAGTTTTTGTATATGCTGTATACAAATCCTGAGCAGTCCACACCGCTGTTCAAGTCCGTTCCGCCGTAAACATAGGGCGTACCGATAAACTTAAGGGAATATTCTGCAATTTCAGCGCCTCCGCCTGTAAGAGAAATAGAGCTTAAGTCAATATGACCTTCATTCTTTGGCTTTTCGCCCTGCTTAATTTCTACATATTCGGAAGAAATATAGCCATCGTTGCCATAGTCGTCTGTTACATGAAGCCAACCTTCGCCTACTTCTTTGACGGTTACGGAACAGCCATCGGCAAGCACCGTAAGAATTGTGCTGTCCGATGTTGTTGACGGCTGCGAGCGAAGTCTTAATCCGCCCGGTGTGTTTATTGTTGCATATGTATTGTCCTCTGCAGGTGCAAATGTTTTAAGCACGTCCACAACTGAAAGTGTGGGTACGTTGGCTTCTTGGGGGTTATCTGCTTCGGGAGCCGATTCTGCTTCGGGAGCCGGTGTTGTCGGTGCAGCTGTTGTCGGCTGGGCTTTATCCGGCTGAACAAGATAAAGATAATTGCCTCCCAGATAATCGGCCGATACATAGGCTGTTTTGCTGTTGTAATTTACTTTATACCATGCGTTGTCGGCTGTTTTTCCTATAACGGAAATCTTATCGCCTGTATTAAGCTGTCCAAGAACCTCTGTTGAAGTAGAGGGACCGCTTCTTACGTTTACCGCATGGTCTTTAACGCTTGCATCCGCTTCGGATACTTTTACGTAAAGGCTCGCTATATAGGCAACTCCCGAATTGGGATACTGAACTTTTACCCAACCGGGCTCAACGTCCAATATGGCGTATGTGTCGCCTGTGTTTGTAATGCCTATAACCTGAGATGAGGTTGAATCTCCTGCTCTTACATCTATACTATCTCTTGTAACCGTCCCTACATTGGAAGCAAGAACTGCCGTTCCCATTAATGCTGAAAACAGAAGAGTTAAACCGGCCAGCCTTTTCGCATATTTCAAAAGTGTCATATTTTATCCTCCGTAAGTTTTCCGAGAAAATATTTCCGAATATCAGAAAATGTTTCTAATTTGTTACGAAATTTATTATATACCCAAATATTGTATTTGTCAAGTTTTGTTTATTATTAACTTATTTTTAAATTACAATCGGTTTCGGAATGTTTCAAAAATAAAATTTGAAATTGCCTATCGACAAACAAAACTTTTTATAGTATTATTATATAATGTAACGGAAAAAAATGCAAGTTACAATATTATTACAAATTTATGAAGGAGAATTGCTATGAAAACTATAAGCCTTATTCTTAAAGGCGTTCTGATGGGAGTTGCAAATATTATTCCGGGTGTAAGCGGAGGCACCATTGCCGTTGTGCTTCGTGTCTTTGACCAGATGATTGACGCCATAAACAATTTTTACAAGCGTGACTTCATTAAGCACATGAAGTTTCTTATACCCTTGTTCTTGGGGGCTTTGATAGGCATAGGTGCATTTTCAAAGCTTATAAAATTTGCCCTTGAGGACTTTTCACTGCCTACAAGCGTATTTTTTGTCGGTCTTGTTGTGGGAAGTATTCCTCTTATATTTTCAAAAGCAAAGGAAAGAGGAATCAAGCCGAAATATTATATTGCTTCCTTAATCGGCTTTGCCATCGTTGTTGTGTTCAGCCTTATTAAGGAGCCGGAACCGGCAGGAACATCTGTTGTCATATCCGCAGGCAGCTTTATAAAGCTTACCCTTTGCGGCATAATTGCAAGCTCCGCCATGGTAATTCCGGGCATAAGCGGTTCGTTTGTTATGGTTCTTCTTGGAATCTACACGAAGGTCATCACAGCCGTAAGCGATATGATCGACCAAATCGGCATTTTTGCCTCCTCTGTTTCGACTGAGGGCTTTGGCAGAGCAGCTTATTCGCTTATTACAAGTCAGGCATTTTTTATAATTGCGGCAGTCGGCATAGGTGTTGTTCTGGGAATAGTCATAATATCAAAAATAATTGAGATATTGCTAAATAAGGCATATTCCTATACATATTTTGCAATCCTCGGTCTTATATTCGGATCGATATTTTCTATTTTCAAAGACCCTATTACTTATCAGAGCTATACAGGCGGCATTGCTGCCGCTCATATTATAGCCGCAGTTGTGTGCTTTATAGCAGGCGCCGCAATTTCCCTTGTATTGGGTAAGGAATGATATCCCTGCGCAGACTTTAATCGGGTAGGTACTTATTATAAGGCTGCTCGGGGCGGGGCGAGGGGACAGGGGCGGACTTGTCCGCCCCTGTCCCCTCGCCCCGCCCCGACCCGTGGAGCAAGCCGCCGGACCGCCTGCGGCGGTCCGGCGGCTTGCTCCACGGAACCACGTTTTCCGAAAACCGGGAGGATATATTATGGAATTTTTTGATATACTTAATAATGACGGTTCGGCAACAGGCCGGAAAAAGGAAAGGGAATCCGTACACACAAACGGCGATCTTCATGGTACATCACATATATGGATCGTAAAAAAACGTCAGGATAAGGACGGAATACTTGTGCTTCTTCAGAGACGCAGCAAAAATAAAGATTCCTTTCCCGGCTGCCTTGATACCTCGTCCGCAGGTCATATAGAAAGCGGCGGCAGTTTTTTGGATACTGCGTTAAGAGAGCTTCGGGAAGAACTTGGAATAAAGGCGGAGGAAGCTGAACTTATTTTTATGTTCAGGCTGAGAACGCACAAGGAAGGTTTTTTTCATAATAAACCCTTTGTGGATAATCAGATAAGCAATGTATATCTGCTGAACAGAAGCCCGGAGGATTCCGAAATAAAAATACAGAAATCGGAGATCGAAGAGGTTGTATGGCAGGACTATGACTATGTTTTGGACAGACTGAAAAATCATGACGGTGAATATTGCATTGATCTTGACGAATTTGTGAAATTAGGAGATTTTTTGGTAAAATTGAACAGATAATCGGCTTTAAGTTTTTAAAATTCATTATGTCTGACAGATAAAAAAATGGTATAATATTATTGGTATGTTTTTAAGGAAGGTTGGTCTATATGGGAAGGACGTACAAAAAAAATACAGGCTCCGCCTGCGGTAAGGGCATAGGCGGTCAGGCAATTGTGGAAGGCGTGATGATGAGGGGAAGAACAGAATATGTTCTTGCCGTAAGGGATATTGAGAGCAAGCAAATCAAGATTGAAAAAACAAAGCTTAAAAACGGCGGCAAAAGGAATTCTTTTCTCTCTCTGCCTATTATAAGGGGCGTCGCTGCATTCGTTGACAGTCTTGTGACAGGCATAAAGGTCATAAGCCGCTCGGCGCAAATGGCAGGTCTTGAAGACCTTGAGGACGGCGAAGAGGAAGAAATGAGCAGATTTGAAGCATGGCTCACCGATAAGCTGGGCGATAAGCTTGTGTCAATTATTCTTGCGGTTTCCGTTGTTGTTTCAATAGCTCTTTCCATAGGATTGTTTATGGTTCTGCCTGTATGTGTAAGCTCCTTGCTAAACAGATTTCTGAATCTCGGCACATGGGCGCTCAGCATTATAGAGGGATTTACAAGAATATGTATTTTCCTGTTTTATATATGCCTTACCTCTCTTCTTAAGGATATTAAAAGGCTCTATAAATATCATGGAGCTGAGCATAAAACCATAAACTGCTTTGAAAGCGGCGAAGAGCTTACTGTTGAAAACGTAAGGCAATATACAAGACTTCACAAAAGATGCGGCACGAGCTTTTTGTTTCTGGTGATGATAATAAGTATGATCGTATTTCTTTTTTTAAGGACAGACGTTGTGCTTTACAGAATAATTACCAGAATAGTTTTTGTTCCGCTTGTGGCAGGACTTTCATATGAGGTCATAAAATGGGCGGGAAGAAACGATAATATTATTGTTGATATTGTTTCCGCTCCCGGCAAGGCTGTCCAGCTTATAACAACAAAGGAGCCTGATGACGAAATGATAGAGGTTGCAATCGCTTCTCTGAAGGGAGTCCTCGAAGATGAGCCGGAAGAGCCTTAAGGAGCTTTTGCCCGAACTGACCGCACGCTTAAAGGAAAGCGGAGCCGATGATGCTCATACAGATGCCTCGCTGATTCTTTCGAGGGTGTTGGGTTTTGAAAGAATAAAGCTCTACACAAAGGACGATTATGTGCCGAGTGAAAACGAAATGCGCAAAATAAGCTATTTTGCAAAAAAAAGGGAAGAGGGCTGTCCTATACAATACATTCTTGGCTGTGCTGAATTTATGGGACTGAAATTTTTCGTAAACGAAAGCACGCTGATACCCAGACCCGATACCGAAACTCTTGTGGAGGAGGTTCTTGCTCTGAGCAGAAGTCACGGTTTCGGAAGGGGACTTGACATAGGCACGGGCAGCGGCGCAATTGCCGTAAGTCTTGCTTATTACAACAAGAGCCTTGATATGACGGCTTGCGATATAAGCATACGTGCCCTTGATACCGCTTGGTGGAACGCTTATGAAAACGGAGTGTCCGTCACCTTGGTTATGAGCGATATTTTTGAAAATATAACGGGGCAGTTTGATTTTATTGTTTCAAACCCTCCCTATATTAAAAGCGGCGTTATTCCCACACTTGAGAAAAACGTAAGGAACTATGAACCTCACAGAGCCCTTGACGGCGGTAAAGACGGATTGCACTTTTACAGGAAAATTGCCGCGGACGCAAGGAATTATCTGAGGTCAGGCGGTTTGCTTGCCTTTGAAATAGGCTATGATCAGGGCAGGGGGGTTTTCGGAATAATGAGCAGTCTTGGATATAAGGACGTTATTATCCGAAAGGATCTTGCCGGACTTGACAGAGTAGTTTTGGGATATTTATAAAACTGAGGTTTTGGTATGTTTGACAAACTTGCTGAAATTGAAAAAAAGTATGAAGAGCTTACCCTGAAGATAGGTGATCCGGATATAATTGCGGACAATCAGCTCTGGCGGAATCTTGTTAAGGAACACAGCGAGCTGGAAAGCATCGTTCAGAAATACAGGGAATATAAGGACGCAAAGCAGGCTGTGGAAGAAGCAAGGCAGATGCTCGGAGAAAAGCCCGATGAGGATTTCAAGGAGCTTCTCAAAGAGGAGATAGAGGAAGGCGGAAAACGCCTTGAGTCTGTTTCCGAGGAGCTTAAAATGCTGCTTCTGCCCAAGGATCCCAATGACGAAAAAAATGTCATTATGGAGATCAGAGGCGGCGCAGGCGGCGATGAAGCCAATATTTTCTCGGGCGATCTGTTCCGTATGTATTCAAAATACGCCGAAAAGATGGGTTACAGCGTAGACATTATGAGTGTAAATCCCGGAGATATGGGCGGCTTTAAGGAAATTATATATATGCTCAGGGGCAGGGGCGCTTATTCCCGTATGAAGTATGAAAGCGGCGTGCACAGAGTTCAGCGTGTACCCGAAACGGAGTCGGGCGGACGTATCCATACATCTACCGTAACAGTGGCGGTTTTGCCGGAGGCTGATGAGGTAGACGTGAAGCTTGACCCGAAGGATTACCGCTTTGATGTTTTCAGGGCTTCGGGAAACGGCGGACAGTGCGTAAACACAACAGATTCCGCTGTTCGTCTTACCCACTATCCGACAGGCATAGTGATCTCCTGTCAGGACGAAAAAAGCCAAAGACAGAATAAGGAAAAGGCTATGAAAATTCTTATGAGCAGGCTTTATCAGCTTGAGGAGGAAAAGAAGCGTGCCGAAATAGCCGGACAGCGAAAATCCCAAGTCGGTACGGGAATGAGAAACGAAAAAATACGCACCTACAATTATCCCCAGAACCGGGTAACCGACCACAGAATAGGTCTTACCATTCATCGCCTGGACTCTGTACTGAATGGCGATCTGAATGAAATTATAGACAACCTGACAACGGCGGAAAGAAGCGAGAGGCTTGCCGCCGGAAATATTATGGGCTGATGTGATTTCAGCCTGCATGGAGGAGAAAACCATATGCAGATTAACAAAAAAATATTCAAACTTAAGCTTACTGAAAATGTTAAGACATTATCGAGAAAAACCATTGACAGGGCGACACCTCATCAGATATATGAGGCCCTTGTGTTCACCATTCGTGACTACGTAACCGACAAATGGATAGCGACACACGATGCTTATGACGATTCCGGCTGTAAGATAGTTTATTATCTTTCCATGGAATTCCTTATGGGAAGATTTCTGGGAAACGCTATTCTCAATATGCAGTTTACAACCGCTGTCAAAGAGGTTCTTGAGGAGCTTAACATAGACTACAATCTTCTTGAGGAGGAGGAGAGAGATCCCGGACTTGGCAACGGCGGTCTTGGCAGACTTGCCGCTTGTTTTCTTGATTCTCTTTCAACTATGGAGCTTCCGGCATACGGCTGCGGAATAAGATATCACTACGGTATTTTTGAACAGAAGATAGAGAACGGCTATCAGGTAGAGCATCCCGACGATTGGCTTCATAACGGCGATTTCTGGGGTGTAAAGCGTCCCGAAAACTCTGTTGAAGTAAAATTCGGCGGTCACGTAAGGGCTATTCCCCAAGACGATGGAAATGTAAAGTTCATACAGGAAAATTATCAGTCCATACTGGCTGTTCCTTACGACTATCCCGTTGTGGGCTACAACAACAATACGGTAAATACCTTAAGGCTGTGGGACGCTGAAGCAAAGAATAAATTTGACCTCCGTGCGTATAATGCAGGGGATTATCAGAAAGCAAACGCTGAGGAAACCCTGGCGAAGGTGCTTACTGAGGTTCTTTATCCTGCAGACGACCATATTGAGGGCAAGGAGTTAAGACTTAAACAGCAATATTTCTTTGTTTCCGCTACGGTTCAGAGAACAGTAAACAGATTTAAGGAAAATTATTCTGATTTCAGCCTTCTTCCCGAAAAGGTTGCATTCCAGCTTAACGATACACACCCCGCAGTAACCGTTGCGGAGCTTATGCGTGTGCTTGTTGACGATAATAATATTCCGTGGGACGAAGCATGGGAGATCACGAAGAAAACCTGCGCTTATACAAATCATACTATTATGTCTGAGGCTCTTGAGAAATGGCCTATGGATCTTTTCTCACGTCTGCTGCCCAGAATTTATATGATAGTTGAGGAGATCAACAAAAGATTCTGCGCTTCTCTCGTTGAAAGATATGGTCATAACGCCGAAAAAATCAGAAATATGGCAGTTATTGCCGATGGACAGATAAGAATGGCATGGCTTGCTATCGTAGGCTCACACTCTGTAAACGGCGTTGCGGCTCTTCATACGGAAATACTCAAGAATCAGGAGCTTAAGGACTTTTATGAGATCTTTCCCGAAAAGTTCAACAATAAGACAAACGGCATAACACAGAGAAGATGGCTCGGTCACGCAAATCCGGAGCTTGCAGAGCTTATCACCGAAACCATAGGCGATGGATGGTATAAGGATCTTTCACAGCTTGAAAAGCTTTTGCCATATGCAGAGGACGCAGGCTTCAGAAATAAATTTATGGAAATAAAGCATAACAACAAGGTAAAGCTTGCCGAATATTTCAAGAAAACAAGCGGTATTGAGATAGATCCCGATTCTATCTTTGATATTCAGGTCAAAAGACTTCATGAATATAAAAGACAGCTTCTCAATATATTCCATGTTATATATCTTTATAACGAGCTTAAGGTCAACCCCAACCTTGACATCATTCCCCGTACGTTTATTTTCGGCGCAAAGTCTGCGGCAGGATATTACAGGGCAAAGCTTATAATCAAGCTTATAAACTCGGTTGCTGACGTTGTAAACAACGATCCCGATATAAACGGTAAAATAAAGGTTGTTTTTGCCGAAAATTACAGAGTATCCCTTGCAGAAAAGCTTATTCCGGCGGCAGATGTGTCAGAGCAGATATCCACAGCCAGCAAGGAGGCTTCCGGCACGGGCAATATGAAATTTATGCTTAACGGCGCTCTTACAGTGGGAACTCTTGACGGCGCAAATGTGGAGATGAGAGAAGAGGTCGGCGACGATAATATATTCATATTCGGTCTTACGGCGGACGAGGTTATTGACACATATGCCAAGAACAACTACAATCCTTGGGATATCTATAACCTTGACGGAGATGTAAGAGGCATTATGAACGCTCTCGTAAACGGAACCCTTGACGACAATACAGAGCTTTTCAGAGATATATACAACTCTCTGCTCAATGGCATAAACGGCAACAGACCCGATGAATATCTCGTTCTTAAGGATTTTGCCGCATACAAGGAAGCCCAGAAAAGAATAAACGAGGCATACAAGAATAGAGACGAATGGGCTAAAATGGCTATAATAAATGTAGCAAAGAGCGGAAAATTCTCATCAGACCGTACAATACAGGAATATGCTGATGAAATATGGAATCTGAAGCCTGTTCATGTAGAAATGGAAGAACGTCCGTATTAATAATGCAATTCCCTGTCTTATGACAGGGAATTCTTTAATATTCCGTTACAGAGAGGGTGAGTTATATGAAGAAAAACACAGGCAATATATTTATTTTTATTGGGTGTCTGCTTATGCTCTGTGGAGTTCTGCTGACCTGCTTCAATATCTGGTCGCAGTGGAATGCAGGCAGAGCATCGCAGGAGATATTGGATAAGATGGTAATAAGCGAAACCACTGCACCTGACTCTGATATCAATGATGAAAATACCCATAACGACAGAGAAAGCGGCTCAGCCGGAACATACGCCGGAGAGAAAGCATACGATGACGGAGGAAATATGTCCGGCATAGAAATTGACGGTGATGTATATGTGGGCGTTCTCGATATACCCGCCCTCGGACTTACATTGCCTGTAATGCAGGAAATGGATTATAAAAAGCTGAGGCTGGCTCCGTGCAGATACAGAGGTTCAGCCGAAGAACGAAATCTTATAATAGCAGGACATAATTATAAAACCCACTTTGGCAGACTCGGTAAACTGTCAGTAGGGGACAGCATAAGCTTTACTGATGTAGGCGGAAATGTATATAATTACACCGTATCGGAAACAAAGCTTATAGACGGCAGCAATTCAGCCGAAATGACAGCAGGGGAATGGGATCTCTCTCTTTTCACCTGCAACCTGAGCGGCGCCGCAAGAGTTACTGTAAGATGTTCTCTTGCCGATAATATTCAAAGTTAAACCGACCGGGCTGTGGGGCTGCTCGGGGGCAAGGGGCATATGACGGGAAACGGGGGCAATATGCGGACTTGTCCGCATATTGCCCCCGTTTCCCGTCATATGCCCCTTGCCCCCGACCCGCGGCACGCCGCACAAACCGCCTGCGGCGGTTTGTGCGGCGTGGCGAGTACGCCCCGAACCCTGATATGTAAAAGGAGAACGTGTTATGATAAATGTAATTTTTGTTTGTCACGGAAATATTTGCAGATCACCGATGGCGGAATACATATTCAGAAATATGGTGAAAAAAAGAAGGCTTGAGGATATGTTTGAAATAGACTCGGCAGCTACAAGCAGGGAGGAGATAGGGAATGGAGTATATCCTCCGGCAGCGAGAAAGCTGCGCTCGGTAGGTATCAACTGTAAGGGACATCGTGCAAGACAGTTTACAAAAGCCGACTATATGAAAGCTGACTATGTTCTTGTGATGGAAAAATACAATATAAGTAACCTTATGAGAATTATAGGTGAAGATAATAGTAAAAAGGTACATCGCCTGTTGGATTTTTCCGATGCGCCACGGGATATTGACGACCCTTGGTATACGGGAAATTTTGAAAAAGCCTACAGCGATATAGTTGAAGGGCTGGAGGCTTTTCTCAGATATGCACTAAATAAAAAGTCAGGCAAATAACAGCTTCAGCAAATCCTCCGGCGGCATATGTTTAAGCCCCTCCGGATCGGTAAGTATATCATCGTAAAACCGAAATTGACCAAAATCTTCGAGGTAGGCCTTTTCCCTTGATACTATCGGGTATTTGCTGTAATGCGAAGGATAGTATTTTTTCATATAGTGTTCTGCAAGCTCTATTGCAAGACTATATTTTCCGTCCGGAGTTTCCGTTCCCGAAAGCATAGGGGCAGGCGGACTTGAATGTACAAGAACCACGCTTTTGTCCTCCATCTGTCCTATGCATATCCATGTGTGGGGATATCCCTCTCCTCCCATTATGTCGCCCGGCATATAGTCCTCAATTTCATATTTTGTTTTGTAGCTCCCGAAACCGATTTCAGCAAGCTGTCTTGCAATTTGTTCCGATGGGTATACATATCCATTTTTACCGTTTTCGTTTTCAAAAAGATTGTATACCACCCAACCTACATATGCGCTGCAGTCGATTCCGCAGTGTATGAGGCAGGGGTGTTCTGTTACACTGTATTTTTTGTGGTTATAGTCTGCATTCTGTTTTTTGTAAAACTCTGTCCATTTATTGCTTATGCCAAGACTGCAGGCTTCTTCGGCGGCGCCGGTGTTTTCGGCATTCCAGCCGCCGCCGTAGATATACATTGCCTTGCCTATGGGTAAAATTGCGGTTTTCAGCATATTTTTAAGAGTATTGTCCACAACAAAACCTCCCGTATGTTATAAATTATATTTTCGCTGACTATGCTGCGCGTTGCACAGGCGGGGGCGATGGCAAGGGCAGATGCGGGGACAGACGTGGGAACCCATCGGGTTCCCACGTCTGTCCCCGCATCTGCCCTTGCCATCGCCCCCGCCCGCGCGTCGGACCGCAAACCGAACAGCCGCAAAAACCGCCGCAGGCGGTTTTTGCGGCTGTTCGGTTTGCGGTCCGACGCTCCGTTAAATATATGCCGACACTTTATAAATTATTCCAATTCTTCATAAAGTCCAAGAAGCTTTTCTTCAAGCAGGACTTTATTTTCATATGCCTCGGCAGCCTTCACGGGGTCCGTGGCAACTTCAGGCTTTTCTAAAAGCCTGTCAAGCTCATCTATTTTATTTTCGGTTTCTGCGATTTCCGCCTCAAGCTTTTTGAGCCTTGACTGTGCTCTGCGTTTTTCGGCGGCTTGCTCCTTCTGAAGCTGCCAGTCATTTTTGACGGTTTCATTTTTTGTGGCTATAAGCGGAGTTGTTTTCTGCTCCTCCTTTTTTTCCTCATAATAATCATAATTTCCAAGATAGGTTTTTATTTTTCCGTCTTTAAGCTCAATAACCTTATCGGCTATCTTATTTATAAAATATCTGTCGTGAGAAATAAAAAGAAGAGTTCCACCATAGTTTGTAAGAGCGTCCTCAAGGATTTCCTTTGAGTATATATCAAGGTGGTTTGTCGGCTCGTCAAGTATGAGCAGATTAGCTTTTGAAAGCATTATTTTTGCAAGAGCAAGCCTGCCTTTTTCTCCGCCTGAAAGAAGCTCTACTTTTTTATAAACATCGTCCCCCTTGAAAACAAAAGCAGCAAGCAGATTCCTTATTTCCGTTTCCGTCATTTTGGGATATGCGTCTGCGATTTCCTCATAAACCGTTTTTTCGGGGTTTAATGTATTATGCTCTTGGTCATAATAGCCTATTTCCACATTGGAACCCTTCACAGCCTTTCCGCTGTCAGCCTCCACAAGCCCCATAATTATTTTTATGAGGGTGGTTTTTCCTGTTCCGTTTGCGCCTATAAGGGCGGTTTTTTCACCTTTTACAAGCTCAAAGCTTATATCCTTGAAAAGCAGATTGCTGCCGTAGGATTTGGAAATATTTCTTACGTCAAGAACATTATAGCCGCTTTCCCGATTGAGCAAAAATTCAAAGTGCATTTTAACCGGCAGAGGTTCGGGCTTGCTTATGCGCTCGATTTTTTCAAGAGCCTTTTCTTTGCTTTCCGCTCTCTTTATGCTTTTTTCCCTGTTGAAGGATTTAAGCCTTGCTATTGACTCCTCTGTCTTTTTGATTTCTCTTTGCTGATTTATATAACGGTGTTTTTGGTTTTCTCTTTCCTTCTTTTTGCGTTTGGTATATTCGGAGTAGTTTCCGTTATAAACCTTTGATACGCCGTTTTCGATTTCGATTATTTTTGTTGTTGTACGGTCAATAAAATATCTGTCATGGGATATTATAATTACAGTTCCGTTATATCCTCCGAGATATCCCTCAAGCCATTTTATGGATTCTATGTCAAGATGATTTGTAGGCTCATCGAGAAGAAGTATATGGGGATTCATAAGCAGCAGCCGTCCGAGAGCGCATCTTGTCTTTTGCCCGCCCGAAAGTGTGTTTATTTTTTTGCTCCCCTCCTCATCGCTGAAGCCCAGACCCTTTATTACTCCTCTTACACGGCTTTCCCACTCAAAGCCGTTTCTTTTTTCAAATTCATCGTTCAGGGCTGAATATTTCGCCATAAGCTCTTCAAGCTCTTCTCCCTCTCTGAGCTTCATATCATGTTCGATTTTTCTTTTCCTATCCTCTATTTCTTTTAAATCGTCAAAAACACAGCTTAGCTCTTCCCATATTGTGTTTTCGCTTTCTATCGACAAATTCTGCGAGAAATAGCCTATCTCTGTGCCTTTTGGCATTATAATATCTCCGCTGTCAGGCAAAAGCTCTCCTGTTATAAGCTTGAAAAGAGTTGTTTTGCCACAGCCGTTTACGCCGATTATCGCTGCCTTGTCCTTTTCGTTAAGCAAAAAGCTTATATCGGAAAGCACGGTATTTTCGCCAAATGATTTATTTATGTTGCTGCAAGTTATTATCATATTGATGACCTCATTTGTAGTTATTAATTATTATTTTAACAAAAAAATATATAAAATGGAAGAGGGAAGATTGACAAAAATATAATTATGTTGTAAAATTATATTCGCTACTTTCACAATCATTTTTTTGGGAAGGATATTGATAATTTATGGAAAAAGTCATTTCTTCGGCAGTTATCAGAAGGCTGCCAAGGTATTACAGATATCTGGGCAGTCTGCTTGATGACGGCATTACAAGGATATCATCTAAGGACCTGAGCGAAAGAATGAACCTGACCGCATCGCAAATTCGTCAGGATCTTAACAATTTCGGCTCCTTTGGTCAGCAGGGCTATGGCTATAATATAGAGGTTCTCTACGGAGAAATCAAAAAGCTTCTGGGACTTGACAAAACATATAATATGATCATAGTCGGCGCAGGCAATATAGGTCAGGCACTTCTGAACTATATCAACTATCAGAAACGGGGCTATAACTTTATAGGTGTTTTTGACAAAAACCCCAAGCTTGTGGGGCTGAACATAAGGGGGCTTGAAATAAGAGATATAGATACTCTTGAGGACTTCCTTGGCAAAAATTCCGTTGATATAGCCGTTCTGAGTCTTCCCGGAAGTAATGCCGAGCAGGTTATAAAAACCATTGTTGACTGCGGAGTAAAAGGCATCTGGAACTTTTCTCATATTTCAACTCCCGATACTCCCGATGACGTTATAATAGAAAATGTCCATCTGACAGACAGCCTTATGACGCTTACCTACAAGCTTACGGAGCTTGAGGAGAAGAAGAAAAACTGATAAAACGGCCGACATAATATCCGTAATGGTTTTATGCGGCTTTTTTGATTAAAATTAGTGTTGAATTTTATTGGAATTGAGTGTACAATATAATAAGATGCCGATGAAAATCGGTTAAATATGTCCGGTGATAAATATGAAATATAATACAATACACGGCGGCGATCTTGATTCTATCGAGAGAGAGCTGGGGATAAGAAGGGAAGAAATAATTGATTTTTCGGGGAATATCAATCCCTGCGGCGCTTCTCCTCTTGTCAGAGATGAAATCAGTAAAAATACAGGCTGCATATCCGTATATCCCGATGCGCAGTATTTAAGCCTGAGAACGGCGATAGCAAGCTATACTTCGGCAGACATAGACAATATAATAGTAGGAAACGGCTCAACAGAGCTTATAGGACTTACCGTAAAGGCGCTGTCCCCCAAAAGAGCGTTGATAGTTGCTCCCTGTTATTCTGAATATGAGAGGGAAATAAAGCTTTGCGGCGGCGAGGTCAGCTATTTCGTTTTGTCTGAGGAGGAAGATTTTGCTCCCAATATTGACAAGCTTAAAAACTGCATTTATAATATAGATATGCTGGTTATATGTAATCCGAACAATCCTACGGATTCCGTTTTTACTGCGGAAGAGCTTGACGAAATTGTTTCCTTCTGCCGCAGCAGGAACGTATTTGTTATGATTGACGAAACATATGCTGAGTTTGTTGAGAATATAAGCCTGATTACTGCTGTACCTTTGGCGGAAGCATATGACAATCTCATTGTATTAAGGGGAACGTCCAAGTTTTTTGCCTGTCCGGGATTAAGACTTGGCTATGGCATTTTATCTTCGGAAAAGCTTAAATCCCACATTGATGCCATAAGGGACAGATGGTCGGTCAACAGTCTTACGGCAAGGGCGGGGGAGGTTATGTTTTCGGATAATAACCATATTGAAAAAACCCATGCTCTGATGAAGAGGGAAAGAGAAAGACTTAAAGCCGGTCTTATGGAGTTTGAAGAGCTTAAATCATACAGACTGAACTCAAATCTCGTCCTGTGCAGGATTCTGAAAGAGGGACTTAGTGCCGATGATGTATTCAATGCTCTTGTAAAATATAATATTATTATAAGAAGCTGTGACAATATACGGTTTCTCGGCAATAATTTTTTCAGATTTTGTATTCTTGCTCCGTTTCAGAACGATGCGCTTCTGAAGGGACTTAAAACAATACTGAAATAAAGGAGGATTTTTATGGAAAACGATTTTTTGGATATCAGCCAATCACTTGAGGTTGACAGCGAGGTAAGACCATATACAATGAAGGAGGCTATTGCAGAGGCAAAAAGATGTCTGCACTGCAAGGTTCCTATGTGCAAAAAGGGCTGCCCTATAAATAATAATATTACAGAGTTTATAGCCTGTCTTGCAATGGGTAATTTGGGTAAGGCAAGGGAATATCTTACGGAAAAAACAAACCTGCCTGCGGTATGCGGCAGAGTATGCCCCCACGAAAGACAGTGCCAGGGCTCCTGCGTTCTTGGCAGGAAGGGCGAGCCTATACATATCGGTCAGCTTGAACAGTTTGTAGCTGACTTTGATGCTGAAATGGAGCTTATAAGATTCAATATTCCCAAAAAGGAAAAGGGAAAGGTTGCCGTAGTCGGCTCCGGTCCTGCCGGTCTTACCGTGGCAGGCGATCTGGCGCTTATGGGCTATAAGGTGACTGTATATGAGGCCGAGGAGGAACCCGGCGGAATACTTATGTATGGTATTCCCGAATTCCGTCTGCCTAAAGACGTGGTAAGAAACGAAGTAAGACATATAGAAAAACACGGTGTGCAGTTTATATGCAATACGAAAATAGGCGTTGACAAAACCCTTGACGACCTGTTTGCAGAGGGCAATGACGCAATATTCATAGGTACGGGAACCGCTGTTTCACGAGGACTTGATATCCCCGGCAGAAAGCTCAAGGGCGTTATGAAGTTCAATTATATGTTAAGACGTGCCGCTCTTTTCAGAAGCGGTGAGATAACCCGTGACGAGCTTCCCGTTAAGCCCGGCGAAAAGGTTCTTGTAATAGGCGCAGGTAACGTGGCTATGGATGCTGCAAGAACGGCTGTTAAATGCGGAGCCGCTGAAACAACTGTTGTTTACAGGGACGTTTTGGAAACCATAACGGCAGAGCAGAATGAGTATGATGATGCTGTTGCCGATGGTGTAAAATTCAAATGGCTTTCCACCCCCGTTGAATACATAGGCGATTCCTCCGGCAAAAAGCTTATAGGACTTAAGGTCAACTGCGACGGCGCCGAGGAGGTTATCCCCTGTAATAAATGTATAATCGCTATTGGCTCTAAGCCCGCAAGACTTATTGTCAGCTCTACACCGGGAATCGAAGTGAACGATCAGGGCTATCTCGTAACAAGAGAAGAGCCATACGGTATGACGACCCTCAAAGGCGTATTTGCCGGCGGTGATGTTGTGCACCGTCCCGCAACCGTTGTACTCGCAATGAAAGAGGCAAAGAAGGTTGCCGAAGGAATTTCCGAATACGTAGACGCAGTAAGACTTCTGAAATCAATAGAAAATATGTAAAATAATTCCCGACTGCACTAAGCTGCACAGTCGGGATATTTTATTTTTTGCACATACCCGGCACTTTGTTTTTGATATCAGAAACATCAAAAACCTTTTTTCCGGCAAGATAATCAGTCACATACTCCAATGCCTCACCGAACCTCTGGAAATGCACAACCTCTCTTTCCCTGAGAAACTTAATAGGCGCAATAACGTCCGGATCGTCCGTAAGGCTCAGAATATAATCATAGGTCGACCTCGCCTTCTGCTCCGCAGCCATATCCTCATAAAGATAGGTTATAATATGATGTCGCAGGAAAGGTCACAGAAGCGGCAGCCTTGAAATAAATTCAAGCTCAAAGTCATCTGACTTATCGGGCTGCCATCTGTTTCCTTTTGTTGTTTTGGTGTAGCGAATCTGATAAAAGATTTTTTTAATCAAATCATTTTTTGATTTGGCGTCAGGTAAGCTGTCATATATTTTTAATAGGCTTTCAGGCTCCGGCATAATCAGCTTATTGTAATTTTCCTGTGAACGCTTTAAACTGTCCTCTTTTTCAAGCTTTGATATAACCGTCTGAACGGAATTGATTTCAGATTTTAAAAATGAACGGCGCTCAATAAATGTATCTTTATCATATAGCCCCTGTTCAAGAAGTGAAAAGGTTGTATTCAATTGGTTTTTTAGTATGGTAAGCTTTGATTTGCAGTTTTTTATTTCGTTATCGTTATATACAGGAGCGGGCTTTTCTGCTCCTCTGTTCTGCAGATTATAGCTTTCGTACCATTGCTTTATTCCCGAAATAACCTTTGCCTCAACAACATCAACAGGACTTCCGACAGTGGGGCAGTTTCTTGTTATGCAGTCAAAAGAGGCGCTGTGCCCCGGTCGCCGTTTGTCAACAGGACGCCGCTTCATTGGTCTGCCGCATACAGAACATACCAGAATACCGGCAAATGGATTTTGTAAGCTGCGTATTGTATTGTTAGGGCTTTTGATTCTGCCATCTATAATTGACTTGACCCTGTTGAATGTATCAGCATCTATAATTGCTTCATGAAGTCCGTCAAAAACAGGATAGTCCTTGCTTTTATATCGTATTTTTACTATTTGTCCGTTTTTGGATTTTTTCTTTTCGGGTAATTTTTGCCAGTGAATTTTGCCTATGTAAACATCGTTTGTAAGTATATATTTAATTTGCGCCGCTGTCCATGGATTTCCTTTTCTTGTGGGCACATGACTGTCCGTAAGCCTGTTTGCAATTCCTTGAAATCCTGTTTTTTCTTCGTCACTCAGATATAGACTGTATATCTGCTTAACAATTTCAGCTTCTTTTTCATCGGGCACTAAAACCCAGCCCTTTTGTTTTTCGATTTTTTCTTTTTTATAGCCGTATGGAGCCAAAGCACCTACATATTTTCCTTCCTTACAGCTTGCAAGTCTGCCCGCACTTAAACGCCTGTTGATTGTTTTATATTCACGCCTCGACATAAAAAGCCCGAATTCAAAATATTCCTCGTCATAATCGTTTGAAGGATTATATATTTTTGCGGGCGTTATAATAAGTGTATCTGAAAGCCTGAATGTCTGCGAAACTATTCCCTGGTCAATGCTGTTTCCCCTTGCAAGCCTTTCAACCTCCATTACGAGAACTCCCTCCCATAGTCCGTTTTCAACCTCGGCAAGAAGCTGCTGCATCTGTGGACGAGCTGCCAATGTTTCTCCGCTTGCAACCTCTCTGAATATCCTGGCAATAACATACCCTCTGTTCTTTGCAAGCTCCATAAGGACACTTTCATGCCTTTTCAGCGTTTCCTCTTCTCCCAAATCGTTAAGCTCCCTGTCCTTTCTGCTTTTCCTCAGATAGATGCAATAAGGCATATATACCACTCCTTATATAGTTTTCTATATAAGATATATGAGGGTCGTGCTGATATATATAAATGAAAAATGCTCCCGTCTGTCGGGTATGACGTCTGGGAGCATTGGGAGATATTTATTTAATGTCAAGGGAGTTTATCCAGTCGGTTATATCGTCGGTGGAGGCGGCTGAGCTGAAGCGCTGACCTTCAAGCCAGTCTGCGCCCTCTGCAAGACTTTGCATATTTTCGGCGCTGGAGCCTATGGGACTGCTGCCTGACGTGCAGAAGGGGATTATTGTTTTGCCGCTGAAATCATAGCTTTCCATAAATGTATACATTATTTTGGGAGCCTGACCCCACCAGATGGGATATCCTATGAAAACGGTGTCATACTGTTCCATATTTTCAACTGTGCCGGAAATTTCCGGGCGTGCATTGTCGTCGTTCTGCTCTTTATTTGAACGGCAATCGGTGTTATAGTCGAGGTCATCGGCTGTGTAGGGTATTTCGGGAGTTATCTCGTATATATCCGCACCTGCTGTGTCGGCTATTTTTTCTGCCACGCCCTTTGTGTTCCCTGTTGCGGAAAAGTATGCCACAAGAATATGGTTGGCGCTTTCTGAAGGGGTTTCTTCGGCTGTGACCGATTCTGTTGATGCTTCGGTCGATACTTCAGTCGAAGTGTCGCTCTCTGTTGGCTGGTCTGCTTTTTTTGTAAGGGTTATGGTCTGTTCCTCACTGTCCCAGTCTACTTCTAGCCCGAAGCTTTCTGCTATAAAGCGTATGGGGAGCATTGTTCTGCCGCCTATGATTGCAGGGGGAACATCGAGGGTATACGGCTCATTATTAAGATAAGCTGTTAAAGAGCCTATTTCAAGCTTTATGTTGTCATCGCCGCTTTGCAAATCCACTGTTTTTGTTTTGCTGTCCCACTCTGCGCTGCCGCCTATTTCCTCGACTATGGCACGGACGGGAAGAAGCGTTCTGCTGTTTACTATAACGGGAGCAGTGCCGTTTTCATCAATATTTTTTTCTTCACTGTTGACAAGCATAACGGGGCTGTCTATTTTAAGCTGTATTGTCAGATTGCCCTCCGGTTCTGCTGCGTTTACCGTCAAGGCTGTCATACAAAACAATATTACAGTGAAAAGTGTCAATAAAATTTTCTTCATAGTGTAACCTCCGTCATTTATTCTTGGGAAGAAAGCCCAAGGCTGTCGACCCATTCTTTTACCTCATCATCGGAAGCTCCTCCCGGAAAGCGTATTCCTTCAAGCCAGTCTGCGCCCTCTGCAAGACCTTGCATATTTTCGTCGCTTGAACCTATGGGGCTGCTGCCGGACGTACAGAAGGGGATTATTGTTTTACCGCTGAAATCATAGCTTTCCATAAATGTATACATTATTTTGGGAGCCTGACCCCACCAGATGGGATATCCCAGAAGTATGGTATCATACTGTTCCATATTTTCAACTGTGCCGGAAATTTCCGGGCGTGCGCTGTCGTCGTTCTGCTCTTGTGTTGTGCGGCTGTTGTCGTTTCCATAGTCAAGGTCGTCGTCTGTGTAGGGGACGGCGGGGACTATTTCAAATATATCCGCTCCTGCTGCATCAGCCGCCTTTTCGGCAACAGCCTTTGTATTTCCTGTTGCCGAAAAATATGCAACAAGTATTTTTCCGCCGTCATTGGGAGTATTTTCATTTGCTGCGTCTGCTGATTCCTCCTGTGACGGGGTTTCCTCCGGGGTATTCTGAATGATTTCGGCATTGCCGCCGGAAGTGCAGGCGGTAAGAACACAGGCAAGCAGCAGCACCGACAGAATTGCTGATAAATATTTCATTGATATCTCTCCTTATTTAAGCTTATTATACTGTGTATCATCAACAGGTTCGAGCCATTCGTTGGAGCCGTTTTCACCGGGAACCTCAACGGCAATATGTGAAAACCAGCTGTCGGGAGCCGCTCCATGCCAATGCTTTACGCCGACAGGTATATTTATGCAGTCGCCCGGCTTCATTTCTACGGCCTCTTTGCCCCATTCCTGATAATACCCACGACCGCCTATGCAGATGAGTATCTGACCGCCGCCCTTGTCTGCGTTGTGTATGTGCCAGTTGTTGCGGCAGCCCGGCTCAAAGGTTACATTGAATATTCCCACCTGCTCTTTTGATATGGGGGCGAGATAGCTCTGTCCTATGAAATATTTTGCAAAGGCGTTGTTCGGCTCGCCTATGGGGAAAAGAATCGTATTCTGATATTTTTCTTTTTCGGTGAGGGCTTCTCCTTCGTCCTTCCATACATCGAGGGCAAGACGGAATACTGCCCATGCCTTTGGCCAGCCTGCATAGAATCCCACATGGGTAACAATTGCCGCTATTTCTTCCTTTGTTACGCCGTGAGCCTTGGCATTTTCAAGGTGATAGATAAGGGAAGAATCCGTTATTCCCGATGACATAAGAGCCACAACGGTAATTATGCAGCGTGTTTTTAAGTCGATATCTTCGTTGTTCCAGTTTTCGCCGAAAAGCACATCATCGTTAAAATGGGCAAAATCGGGGGCAAAGCTGCCAAGCTGATTTCTTCCTGCTGTCTGCGTTATTTTTTTCATACTTATATGCCTCCTTTATATATTAAGGTCTGAAAGCCAGTTTTTTATTGTTTTTATGTCGGTATTGCTGTTCATGCGCTTTCCCTCGTGCCATTTTACGGAGGTCGGGCAGGAATGTTTCAGAATATCATTGGTTTTCCCCATGCCGCTGCCGCCTGATGTGGCAAATGTCACAATTGTTTTTCCCGAAAAATCATAGCTTTCAAGAAATGACTGTATTATCCTCGGCGCTTCATACCACCATATGGGAAATCCTATAATAACAGTGTCGTACTGTTCCATATTTTCCACCTGTGAGGCGATTGTCGGACGGGAGCCTTTGTCATTCATTTCAACACTGCTGCGGCTTCTTTTGTCCATCCAGTTCAGGTCGCTGTCTGTGTAGGGTGTTTCGGGTATTATTTCAAACAAATCGGAATTTGCAGCTTCGGCAACTGTCTTTGCAAGTCTTTTTGTGTTTCCGCTTGCTGAAAAATACGCTGTTAAAATTTTGCTCATACTATCAATCTCCTTTATTATTTTTTTTACTCCATTATACTACATTTCCTGCCTTTTGTTTACCGTTCTGTGCCATAACTCCCACAAGGGCGTGGGGAATGTACAGCTCCTCAAGATAATTTATTTCATTATCTGTCAGTTCGAGGTCAACGGCTTTAACCGCTCCGTCTACATGGGAAAGCTTTGTTGCGCCCACAACAGGGGAGGCGACCTTCGTCAGAAGCCATGCAAGGGAAATCTCCGTCATGGATACGCCCTTTTTTTCGGCAAGCTCCTCTACACGCCCTATTATTTTTTCATCTGCCTCGGCGGTGGAATCATATTTGAAGTGTGCGTAGGAGTCCTCCTCATAGCGTTTTGTGGTTTCTCCGGGGCGGCGGGAAAGTCTGCCGCCTGCAAGAGCACTGTATGGAGTGAGGGCGATATTCTGGTCTTTACAGAAGGGCGCCATTTCCCTTTCTTCCTCTCTTGCAATGAGGTTATAGTGACCCTGTACGGATATGAATTCCGTAAGTCCGTTTTGCCTTGCATGGAAGTTTGCCTTTGCAAGCTGCCACGCAAAGCAGTTTGAAATGCCTATATAACGCGCCTTTCCTGTCTTTACCGCTCTGTGCAGCCCCTCCATTATTTCTTCCATAGGCGTGTGGTAGTCCCACATATGGTAAATGTACAGGTCAACATAGTCCATACCTAAATTTTTCAGGCTTTGGTCAAGATAGCTTTCTATATGCTGCTGTCCGCTGATATTGTTGTCTATTTCCTCTTGGGTGCGTGGAGTGAACTTCGTGGCTATCACATAGTCGTCACGCCTTGCAAAGTCCCTCAGAGCCTTTCCTACATACTGCTCGCTTGTGCCGTTCTGATAGACTATGGCAGTATCGTAAAAATTGATGCCCTTATCAAGTCCGTGCTTTATTATTTCCCTTGTCTGCTTTTCGTCCACAGTCCAGCTGTGCTGTCCCGTAAGAGCATTTCCAAAGCCCATACAGCCCATACATATGCGTGAAACCCTCAGCTCCGATTTGCCAAGCTTTGTATATTTCATTTTCAGCGCCCCCTTTATACGGATCTGCCGAGTATGTATGCTTCTTCCATATGCCTGCTGACTGCCGTCATTGAGGGCGTTCCGCAGCCCTTGCCAAGTACCATGCCCATATCCGTAAAATTCATATATCTGCACAGCTTTTTATAGTGCTCCTTAATATAAAGCATAACCTCATCATCTGAATCCCATGCCGCCGTAATAAGGGCGGTTTTCAGATGTTTGGAGGAAAGCTTTATTGTATAGCTGTAAAAACGGTCGATAACCATTTTAAGCTGTGCGGACATACCGAAGTAATATACGGGCGTTACGAAAACAGCCATATCCGCCGAAAGCAGCTCGTCCCTTATATGAGAGTTGTCGTCTTTTATGGCACATTCTCCGTTCATGCCGCAGGAACTGCAGCCAAGGCAGGGGTGTATGCTCATATGCGCAGCGTCAAGCTCAACAATTCTGTGACCATTTTCGGCAGCGCCCTTTATAAACTGTTCCGCCAGCATATTTGAAGAGCCTTTTTTGCGGGGGCTGCCCTTTATTACAACAATTTTCATAATACATCTCCCTTTCGTTATAACATGAAAACAACATCGTCTTTACTACGTGACTTCCTTTTTCAGACGGCTGATCATATAGTCGATTTTATCCAATGCCTGCTGTCTGACGTGTATGTCCTCCAGAATATGAGAGCGGAAAACCCTCAGCCTGCGGACGACATCTTCACTGCTTCTGTACTGCATAACCGTTTTCGCCTCATCGGGCTTCATTCCTATACCCAACAGGCTCTGAATATCAATTGTCACAGCTCACACCCCCATAAAAAAATGTAAACACAAGGCGGTAAATATCATACTGTCCCTATGCTTACATTATAATCCTTTCAACTATATATATCAAATACTTAGTTTGTATGTATTATCTATGCCTAAAAAGTATTTTGAAAATTCTATAAACTTTGTAGCAGCAAGACCAAAGGGCTGTTCACGCTTCCACGCAAGGACGCTTGTTGCCGTAAGCTTAGGCGACAGGGGAACGCTGACTACCTTTGCTTTGTCCCAAAGTGATATATTTCCCTCTACAACAACGGGATAGGCAAGACCTTTACAGGCTATGACCGCAGCATTTGTGGTCAGGTTTGAAGTAAATACAATATTCAGAGCCTTGAAGTCATCGCCAAACAGGTTTGCAAGCTCACTCTGTACATTCAGACGCCGTGGCAGACATAAGGGGAGAGCCTTAAGCTCGCCGACAGAAATGCTTTCCTTTTTCGCAAGGGGATCGTCTGCATTCATAAGCACACACCAGCGCTCACGCAGCCGGAGCCTTATAAATTCAAAGCGCTCCATTTCTATTGGCTCAAGCAGCAGCCCCACATCAGCCACGCCCCGTTCTATCCTCTCTTTTATAACATCTGCAGTTGCCGTATATATATCAAACCTCACCTTCGGATATTTATTCAGAAAGGAATGACAAAGCTCCGCAAGAATGCTGACCGATGCCAATTCTCCGCAGCCTATATTCACAACCCCCTCTATATGCTCCTCCTGCTCTATAAGCTCACGCTCCGTTTTGTCCACAAGCTGCAATATCTCCTCTGCACGGCGGCGCAGAAGCATTCCCTCGTTTGTAAGCCTTATTTTTCTTCCGCCACGTTCAAGAAGCCTTACACCTATATCCTCTTCCATCTGAGCAAGCTGGCGTGAAAGTGTCGGCTGTGTAATATGCAGAACCTCCGCCGCTTTCGTTATGCTTTCTTCCCGCACAACAGTCAGAAAATATTTCAACACCCGAATTTCCATATAAAACCGCCTTTCTCTATTCTCATCACTGTATTTATAATTATACAAAAAATTCATATAAATATCAATAAAGAATAATTATTAAAAACAGTATCACACATTGTCACCGGATCATCACAACAGCGGCATCATATTATAACTGACAGATCTGTTATGGGATCTCCCTTTGACTGGAGGTAAGCAGCAGTGAAGGGAACGCCGGCAGCTGAGGCGGGATAGATTCCAAGACCATGGTCAACGTAATATGAATCAAAACCGGCTGCCTTTATTTCGGCAGGGTCGGCATTCTGTGAAAGCTGCATAACAATAGAGCCTATCATCTCTAAATGCGCCAGTTCCTCTGTGCCTATTTCGTGGGCGGAAGTGTTTCTTTTTGAGGGCAAACAAAAGCCCTCGGTGAGTGCCGAGGGTGGGGGTGGGATTATTCGATTCGTCCTATGGATTTCAGGGGCCATACTCTGAAAACGATTTTTCCTACGATTTGTTCTTCGGAGATGCAGCCTATCATGGTGCTGCGGCTGTCTACGGAGGTTGCTCTATGGTCGCCCATAACGAAAACTCTGCCTTCGGGAACCTGATAGGGCAGGTGAATATCGCATTCGCCGAACGCCTTTTCTGTAATATAGGGTTCTTTCAGTTTTTCATCGTCTACAAACACGTTGCCTTCCTCGTCTATGTTTACCCATTGTCCGGGGAAAGCTATTACACGCTTTACGAGTATTTTATTATTATAGTAGAAGGAGATTATATCGCCTTGCTTCAGGTCGAAGCCCTTTATTGAAATAACAATATCCTGCTGTGTAAGGGTGGGAGTCATTGACGAGCCGAAAATCTGAAGAACGGGCAGCAGAAGGGTAGCCACAAGCACGGCAACCGCTGCAACGGTGATAAGTATTGACAGTGTATTCAGAAGCACGCTTTTAAATCTGTTTATGTAGTGCACGCGCTTAAGACGTGATTCTATAATATCAACACCCGGCAATTCTTTTTGATTATCATTCATAATATCATTCTTCCTTCGGATTATTTTTCGCCTTTTCTTCGGCACGCTTATTCAGCAGCATTACATTTTCAAGATATTGATCCGCCGCCTGCTGAACCGTCTGCAAAACCTTGTTTATCCTCAGTGATGCTTCGGCGATAGTGCCTGCTTCTTCAAGCATAATTGTTCTGCTGTTCAGCTCTTCGTCCTTTTTTTTCAGCTCCTCTTCAAGCTGTTCTATTCTTTTTGCCTGCTCCAGCATTATGCCGAGAAGCTGTTCTTTCTTCATTTTTTTGAATTCCTTATCGGTCATTTCAAAAACTCCTCTCAATGGGTGGTTCCGACAGCTTAAAATCAGTTTGTGGCGGAAACGGAATATATTATTTTAAAACCGGCTTTGTCTATTTCTTCGGCTGATGAGGCTGCTTTCGGACCTGTTATTTTAAGCTCTATCCTGCCGTCATAGAAAGATATGAAATTAAGAACTCCGCCTGCGTCCTTTACAATTTCCGCAACCCTGAATATATCGTCCTTATTCCGGGATTCAACGGATATGTGAAGTCCCGAATTTTTGGCACCTGTGAAGTTAAGAAGCGCTTTGAAAAGGTCGTTTCTTGCAAGAACGCTGATGACCTTATTGTCATCGTCTACTACGGGCAGTATGCTTACTCTGTGATCTTTCATTGTAAGGGCAGCTTTCCATATTGTATCGGTTTCCTTTGTATAATAGACGTTATTGTTCATAATGTCCCTTACCTTTGTGCCGCTTAAAATGGAGGGCATACGAAGCTCCTTAAAGGGTGAGGACGAATCGGACAGATCCTCAAGGTCGTCCTTTGTAATAAGTCCCACAAGTCTGCCCTCCTTATCTGTAACGGGAAATTTGGAATAATCGCTGTTCTGCACCATCTGATAGGCTTTGACAGCGGACATATTTGAATTTATACAAACCGCTTTTGCTGCTTTCAATTCTGAAACATACATAAAATCACCTTCAATCTTTATATTATCTATATAATACCACAATATCAAATTCCGGGCAATATATTTTATTCAATTTTTTTTATTTCACAGCCTGTAAAAAATGCGGAGATTATTTTTTTATGGTCCATTCCCATGTCGCTTATTGCCTTTGCTCCGTTCTGGCTCATACCTACGCCGTGTCCGAAGCCGCCTCCGTAAAAATAGAGCATACCGTCATTTTCCTCAATAGCAAAAAATGTTGAGGGCAGGCTGCTCATTTCACGCACGGAGCCGTCGGAAAGCTTTATATTTACAGGTTTTATGCAGTTTCTTACGGCGTTTTCCCCTACAAGCTTTATGTCGCCGTTTTCGCCCTCCAAGGTCATGGACATTACGTTTCCGCCATCTCCACGCTGTGTTATGGTGGCGGAGGTTATTTTGCCGGAGTCCGATTTGAAGCCATCATAGGGCATGGCAAAGCTCCATCTGTAATAGGGGAAGTCCTTCTCATATGCCTTATCCGGTTTCAGTCTGAAGAAATTCAGAGCCTTTTCTTCATCGGAAAAGTCGGGCTTTTCAAAATCTCCTATTGTGTGGGAGCTAAGATATTCGGGGGTTTTGGCAGGATAAACGTCGCCGTCGGGCCATATTTCGCCGCTGTTTGCTCCCAGACCGCAGGAGGTTGAGTAGAAGTTTGCATTTATAACATCATCGCCGTAAACAATGTATTCTCCCTCTGTTTTATCAACGGCGTCTACGGCTTCGGGACATATTGTATCCGGGTCGTAAACCTGAAACGCCACTGTATCGTCTATATTTCCGCCGTACTCAAGCCTTTTATTTGAAAAAAGCTGATTGTAGGCATAGCTTCTTGCGGCAAGCGCCTGCGCCATGAGGGCTTCACTTCCGTAGGAGGCAGGCATTTCGCCGCAGACAACGCCGTAAAGATATTCATTCATATCAAGCTCGCATACGGCGCAGCAGCCATCGTTTGTTGTTATTACATCCACATGGCTGCCATATGCCTTGCCGTTTATTGAAATTTTACCATCGGAAACAGCAGTCAGCTTTCTTCCTCTGAAAAGTCCGCCGGCGGTCGTTTTGTTTATAGTCAGCGGTTCTGTATACACACTGCTGCTTTCACCGCTTTTTACAGTAAGTCCCTTGTCGGAATAAAGTGTCAGACTGCTGTTTAGAGGGCTGCCGTTGGTATTTGTTATTACGACCCTTATTTTATCCTTGGGCACATCATAGCATATGGCGCATACAGCCTTGTTATCCTTAAAAAACACCCTTGCGCTGCTGCCGCTTATAAGCTTTCGCACATTTCCTGAGCTTATGCCGTCATAAGTACGGTAAACGGTGAAGTCAGGGGATATGTTGTAGGAAAAATCATCGTCAAAAAGCAGAACATCGTCCGCCATTATTATTTTGCCGCTTTTTTCCTGTGTGTAGGGTGTGGAATTTTCTATTGCTTTGCCGTTTATCTGTATGTCGGCTATGTATGGGCAGTCCTTATCTGATGATATTTCCCCGTTAAGCTCCTTTTTTACTCCGCAGACATATATGTCGGTCTTGTTTTTTTCGCTTCTGACCACAAGACATTTTTCCAGTGTGGGCGTTACGGAAGATATAGCTCTTACATTTATTATGCAGTCGCCTTTTACCGTGAATTCGCATTGGCAGTTTTCGAGATTTCTGTCTATGAAGCCGTCAGTAAGGTAAAGTCCCTTATCGGTTATTATGAAATTTTCGGCTTCACTGTTGGTATATTGTGTGAGCAGAACGGTCATTGACGAGGTTTGTATTTCCATGGGGCTGTCCGCCTGTGACAGCTTGTCTATTATTTCCGTCCACTTGCAGTATGAAATGGGGCTTGTCATTGTGCGTTCGTCTGTTTCTATATTCAGTCTGCCGCTTTTGTCTATTGCATTTATAAGATATGACGCCTCCTGAACGGTGAGATAGTCATCGGGACGGAACTCGCCGTTTGCTCCGGACATTACTCCTGCCGAGGCTACGGCGTTTATATATTTATAAAGAGCGTCATCGTGGGTCACGTCAGAAAACTCCGCCTTATATTCAAGACCTGTTATTTCGCTGTAATCGTACAGGCAAAGCGCAAGCATACGGCTTACCTCGCCGCGGGTTATGGGGAGAGCCTCACCGTAGGAGCCTGCATTCGGAGGTTCTGAGGGCGTTTCGGAAGGATTTGTTTTTTCCGAGCAGCCGCAGAGAAAAATGGCAAAAATAATAATTAACAGCTTTTTCATTGTTTTCTCTCCTTTGTAAATTGTTATTACTATAATATATTAGACAAGCACCCGGTTTATGCCAATGTAATAAAAAGTCGAATTTTATTGTAAAAAAGTCCTTGCATATTGGGTCGGATAATATTATAATGAAATCAATATTTAGTTAAGCAGACGATGTTTTCGACTAAATATAGTAATTTAATGTTTGGGGGAATTATGTTATGAAAATTTTAAAGAGGAGCGGCGCAGAGGAGATATTTGATATTACAAAAATAACAGCCGCTATCCAGAAAGCAAATAATACTGTTCAGGCTTATGACAAAATGACCAGACAGCAGATACTTGCCATATCTCAGCATATAGAGGAGTATTGCAGCCATATGACAAGGGCGCTCAGTGTTGAGGAAATACAGGATATGGTGGAAGAGGAGATAATGAAGCAGGGCGCTTATAACGTAGCTAAAAACTATATAAAATATCGTTATAAGAGAGCAATGGTCAGAAAGTCGAATACCACTGACGAGCAGATCCTCAGTCTTCTTGAATTTGACAACGAAGAGGTAAAGCAGGAAAATTCAAATAAAAATCCCGCTATAAACAGCGTTCAGAGAGATTATATGGCAGGAGAGGTCAGCAAGGATATCACAAGAAGATTCCTTCTTCCCGATGACGTGCTTGAGGCTCATGAAAAGGGCATCATACATTTCCATGACGCAGACTATTTTGCTCAGCATATGCATAACTGCTGTCTTGTCAATCTTGAGGACATGCTCCAGAACGGTACCGTTATAAGCGAAACAATGATAGAAAAGCCCCACAGCTTTTCAACCGCCTGCAATATCGCCACTCAGAGCATCGCTCAGATAGCAAGCTCTCAGTACGGAGGACAGAGCATAACGCTTTCTCATCTTGCTCCCTTTGTGCAGACAAGCAGAGAAAAATATCTCAGGGAGGTAAGAGAGGAGCTTGCGGAACAGGGTGTAAACGCCAGCGAAGAGGAAATAAGGGGCATTGCGGAATCGAGAGTGCGCAGGGAAATACGCCAGGGTGTGCAGATGATACAATATCAGGTCATAACCCTTATGACAACAAACGGACAGGCTCCCTTTGTTACCGTATTTATGTATCTTGACGAGGTTCCGGAGGGCAGAACAAGGGACGACCTTGCACTTATAATAGAGGAAATGCTCCATCAGCGCATAAAGGGAGTGAAAAACGAAAAGGGTATTTACATAACTCCCGCATTTCCAAAGTTGATATATGTTCTTGAGGAGGACAATATAACGCCGGGAAGCAAATATTGGGATCTTACTGTGCTTGCGGCAAAATGTACGGCGAAGAGAATGGTTCCCGATTATATATCCGAGAAAATTATGAAAAAGCTTAAGGAGGGCAACTGCTATACCTGTATGGGCTGCCGCTCGTTCCTTACGGTTTACAGAGATGAAAACGGAAAGGAAAAATTTTACGGACGCTTTAACCAAGGCGTTGTTACGCTGAATCTCGTGGACGTTGCCTGCTCATCGGGCGGAGATCTGGAGCTTTTCTATAAAATACTCGATGAAAGGCTGAATCTTTGCTATAAGGCTCTTATGTGCCGTCATAACCGTCTTAAGGGAACGCCATCGGACGTGGCTCCCATACTCTGGCAGTACGGAGCGTTGGCAAGGCTTAAAAAGGGCGAGAAGATAGACAAGCTGTTGTATAACGGATATTCAACGATTTCTCTCGGCTATGCGGGACTTTGCGAATGTACAAGGTATATGACGGGCAAGTCCCATACCGACCCATCGGCAACTCCCTTTGCCCTTGATGTTATGGAAAGGCTGAATGCGGCGTGCAGGATATGGGCTGACGAAACAACAATAGCTTTCAGTCTTTACGGTACTCCGTTGGAGTCTACCACCTATAAATTTGCAAAGTGCCTTCAGAAGCGTTTTGGCATAATTGAGGGTGTAACGGATAAGAATTATATCACCAACAGCTATCATGTACACGTTACAGAGGATATAAACGCATTTGACAAGCTGACATTTGAGGCTCAGTTCCAAAGACTTTCTCCCGGCGGCGCAATAAGCTATGTTGAAGTGCCAAATATGCAGAACAACATACCGGCTGTGCTTTCGGTTATGCAGCATATATATGACAATATAATGTATGCGGAGCTTAACACGAAAAGCGACTATTGTCAGGTATGCGGCTTTGACGGGGAAATATGCATAGTGGAGGACGACGGAAAGCTTGTATGGGAATGTCCCAACTGCGGCAACAGAGATGAAAACAAAATGAATGTTGCAAGGCGTACCTGCGGATATATAGGCACGCAATTCTGGAATCAGGGCAGGACTCAGGAAATCAGGGACAGAGTAATGCACCTGTCGGGTGTAAGAAAGGCGTTGTAAAATATGTATTACGGTGCGGCGGATACCTGTGATGTGGCAAACGGCATAGGCGTAAGAGTAACTATTTTCGTGTCCGGCTGTACAAACAGATGTAAGGGATGTTTTCAGCCCGAAACGTGGGCTTTTGATTATGGAAATCTGTATACGCCGGAAATAGAGGAGAAGGTTCTGGAGGCGGTTTCACGTTCCTTTATAAGCGGGCTTACTCTTTTGGGAGGAGAGCCTTTTGAGCCGGAAAACCAAAGAGTGCTTGTGGGACTTCTCAGAAAAATGAGAAAGAGATTTCCACATAAGACCGTATGGGCGTATACGGGATTTACGCTTGAAAACGAGTTAAGCCCCGGAGGACGGAAGTTTTGCGAGGTAACGGCTGAAATGCTTTCCATGATAGATGTGCTCGTAGACGGCAGATTTGTGCAGGAGCTTAAAAATCTGTCACTCAGATTCAGAGGTTCCGAAAACCAAAGAATTATAGACCTTAAGGCTACACTTAAAAGAAAAAAAATCATTCTTTATATGGAATAGCATAAATGCCCTGTATCAATATTGAAATACAGGGCATTTTATGTTGCGGGAGAGGGGTTTTCTGTGGTATAATCAGTTTTAGGAAAGGAGAGATTTTTATGAAAAATATATATGTTTTCTTAGGAGATGGATTTGAAACAATAGAGGCTCTTACAGCTGTGGACGTGCTGAGAAGGGCAGGAGCCGACATCAAAACGGTTTCCATTATGGACGGGAGGACTGTATTAAGCAGCCACGGCGTTCCTGTGGAGGCCGATATTATGCTCGGACAGGCTGAGCTTGATGATTCGGATATGATGATACTTCCCGGCGGACTTGGAGGAACGAACAATATAAAGGCTTGCGGAAAGCTGATAGAGGCTCTCAGAAAGCAGAATGAAAAGGGCGGATATGTATGCGCTATTTGTGCGGCGCCGTCGGCACTGGGAGCAAACGGTATTTTCGAAGGCAGAAAAGCGACTGTTTATCCCGGTTTTGAAAATGAAATGAAAGGCTGCGAGGTTGTCGGAGAAAGAGTTGTAAAGGACAAAAACATAATAACAGGCAAAGGACCCGGTATGGCTCTGGATTTTGCATTTGCCATTCTTGAGGCTGTTTCGGGCAAGGAGGCTGTAAAACAGGTTAAAGAGGGTATGCTCCTGTAAATTAATTATAGAAACAGGGTGAAAGCTATGAACGCTTTACAGAAATATTTTGTTTACAGGCAGAGCCTAATAAATCAGTACGTCAAGGGGGATATGACAAAAGAGGAATATCTCGACTCTAACCTTGAAGCCGTACTTTCTCTCAGAGATAAGCCGTATAAATATGTTGACAGTGTTGAAAAGGGACTTTTCAACTATCAATATTACAACGCTATGGCAAAGGCCTGTAAGATGGATGCAAAATATTCAAGAAACAGTGACAATAAAATACTCTATGATGACAGAATAAATTATTTTTATGCAAGCAAGGACAATGCTACAATGAAAATACTTAAGCTTATCGACTATAAAAATGTGGAGGCTTATTTTATAAAGGTCAGGTCGAAGTATTTAAGAGGCAGGCTTTTTGAAATCATACTCAGGGATTATGAAAATATGATTCTTCATTCTCAGAATGAAGCCATACTCAACAGTCTGCGGGAAGCGGGAGTTTTTAATGAAGGCTCTAAAAAATCGCTGATAGATTATTATATAAATTCCAAATATTAAAAAGGGGCTGCTCGGCGTGAAAAAACGGAAATTTGGCTTTGCCAAATTTCCGTTTTTTCACGCCGACCCGTGGGGGCAGGCAGCCGAGGGGAGCGGCAGAGCCGCTCCCCTCGGCTGCCTGCCCGCAACCTTTACTAAGAAAGCTTAAATTTAATTACTTCATAATTTACAAAGCTGAATTTTGATGTATTTATTTTAGAATAACCTTTTGGATATTTTACAAATACGTCGGTAAGCTCTGCGGCACCGTTTGCGGTGTTGAACAGTATTTCGCCGCTGCTGTTATTGTCTGCCAGTGCGTTGTAAATCTGTTCAAGCTCATAGGGGCTTCCGGCATAGGAGTTATTCCGAACATAGAAGTTGTTATTGTCAAGAGAGCCGGCAAGGGCATAGCCATCGGGAATAAATTTCTCGGTATGTGTCTGTGATATGACGGAATAGGGCAGATTGAAATAAAACAGACCATATCCTCTTTCTTCATCTGAAATACCGTCATCGAAGGTGCAGTCGGTAAAGTAAAGCTTTCCGTCAAGAACCACATAATTCCAGCTATGTTCCTCGTCCGAGGCTGTGCCTGTCATTCTGCCGCTTTTTATGCCCGCAAGACCGCACAGCAGGTCGAAGGAGTCGGTATAAGCCTGACAATTGCCGCTGCCGAGAATGAGTCCGGCATAACAGCTTGTTGTATCCTCCGAATCCGAGCTTCTCAGATAGGTCAGGTTTTCACACACATAATTGTGTATTGCCAGAGTTTTTTCGTAGTCTGACATATATGAAACAGAATTTACAAATTCCTGCGCTTTGGCATAGACCGCACTTTGTTTTTCATCAAGGGCATCTGCTCCGGCTTTATCAAGCTTTCTGAGAATTTCAGTGGAAAGCGAATAAGTAAATTTATATGCCGTAACAGTGGTGTCGCCCCTACGCATTGTTGTTATGACAACTCCCGTAACAGAATTACGATCCATTATGGGCTTGACATCATATTCAACCTCCGAGGGCGTACTGAACAAAACATAGTGAAAACCACGGGATATGCAGTCATTGACGTAATTATACCATTCTTCTTTGCTTTCAACTCTCAGCACACCTTCAAAATTCATATTGTTCAAATCAAGGTTTTCGGCTGTGAGGTCGTAAAAGCTTTCTATTGCCGGACGGGGAATGTTTTTTGTTTCTTCGCTCCTGATTGGTGCAGCGGTTTCTTCCTCCTGCAAATCGGTTATGTTTTCTTCAGATGTATCGGCGGTTATGCTGTCACTATGATTATTTGGTATGTCGATTGCCGATGTAAAAAAATACGTCATGACCAATGTGACGGAAATAATAATTATAATTCTGCCAAGCTTCATAAATCGGCTAATTTTTGCCTCATTTGGGCAAATTCCTCATCTGTCTGCTTTTTTGTATTATAGCTCAGCACATTGTCGTCCTTATATCTTGGGATTATGTGCATATGGAAGTGGAAAACAGTCTGACCTGCCGCTTCCTCATTGTTCTGCATTATATTCACCCCATCGCAGCCTGTTGCCTTTTTAACCTTTACAGCCATTTTTTTCGCAAGAACCATTGCCTTTGCAAGTACATCATCGTCTGTTTCATAAATATTGGGCGAATGCTTTTTGGGTATTATAAGACAGTGTCCCGGATTTGCCGGAGCTATGTCAAGTATAACTCTGAAATTGTCGTCCTCATATACTGTGTTTGTCGGGATATCACCCTTTGCGATTTTGCAGAAAAAACAATCTGACATTGTAGATTCCTCCTTATTGTAATTATTTTATGGGGGTTCCGCCCCTTGCCCGACGAACCGCCGCAGGCGGTTCGTCGGGCAAGGGGCGGCGTGGGGGCGAGGGAGCGGAGAGAGAAGAAGCCCGTACTCCCGCAAGGGAGTACGGGCTTCTTCTCTCTCCGCTCCCTCGCCCCCACGCCGCCCCGCAGGCTTGTCGGTTTACCATATAGAAATTTATGCTTCTTTTTCAAAAAATTCCCTATGCCACAGCAGGAACATATAAATTGTCCATATTTTTCTGGAGTTGTCCTCTTTGCCCTTTTTATGGTTGTCAAGGTAGTGCATGAGCTTGTCTGTATGGAAAAATTCCTCTGCCGCCTTACTTGTAAAAGCCTCTTTTACTATATTATAATATTTGTCATCCTTCAGCCATATGCGTATAGGAACGGGAAAACCGAGCTTTTTCTTGACTGCAACCTCGTCCGGTACATGATCCTTTGCTGCCATACGGAAAACGTATTTTGTTGCCTGACGGTTTACTCTGTAATCTGACTGTATTTTGGAGGCAACTTTGAACACCTCTTTATCAAGGAATGGCACTCTTACCTCAAGGGAATTTGCCATACTCATTTTGTCCGCTTTCAGAAGAATATCGCCTACCAGCCACAGATTAAGATCTATAAACTGCATTTTTGTTACGCTGTCAAGTCCTTTGACCTTATCGTAATAGGGCTTTGTAATTTCCGTGTAGTCGAACCTGCCCGAAGGATCCTTCAATATGGCTTCTCTTTCGTCCTTTTCAAACATTTTTGCATTGCCTATGAATTTTTCTTCCACAGACTGAGATGCTCTTATTATAAAGCTTTTGCCCTTGAAATGAAACGGTATAAGGCTTACGGCTTTTGCGAGCATTTTTCTTATTGGTTTCGGAATTATACGCATTACCGCAGTATCCATGGGCTCCTTATATATATTATATCCGCCGAAAAACTCATCTGCGCCTTCTCCCGACAGCGCAACCTTTACATACTGCGAGGCGAGGTTTGCCACAAAATAAAGAGCTATTGCGGAGGGATCGGCCAAAGGCTCGTCCATGTGATATTGGACTTTGCTTATTGCATTCCAATATTCCTCTGTGGTGATGGTTTTGTTGTAATTTGCAATGCCGACCTTTTCCGAAAGGGCTGTTGCATAGCCTATTTCATTGTAGTTGTCGTAGTCAAAGCCCACGGTGAATGTTTTGTCGCCGTTAAAGGTTGCGGCAACATATGATGAATCGACGCCGCTTGAAAGAAACGAGCCTACCTCAACATCGCTTATTTTGTGCGCCTTGATTGAGTTTTGCATTACATCTTCCACTTTTTTTATGGAGTCCTGAAGCAAAGCTTCCTTCGGCTCAAACATAGGGTCGAAATATCTTTTTATTTCAAGCTTATTGTCTTTATATTTCAGATAATGACCCGGTCTGAGCTTATAAACGCCCTTGAAAAAGGTTTCGTCAAGCACTGAATACTGAAATGTCAGATAATTCTCAAGGGCAACCTTGTTTACCTCTTTTTTGAAGCAGGGGTGAGGCAAAAAGCTTTTTATTTCTGAGCCGAAAAGAAGATGTCCGTCAAACATACCGTAATAGAAAGGCTTTATGCCGAAAAAATCCCTTGCGCCGAAAAGACTTCTGTCTCTGCCGTCATAAATCACAAAGGCAAACATACCCCTTAAGTCGTTAAGCATATCCTCGCCTTTTTCTTCATACAGGTGAACCAGAACCTCGGTGTCCGAATTTGTTTTGAAGCTGTGTTTGTCCTCAAGAGTTTTTCTTATTTCTTTATAATTGTATATTTCGCCGTTGAATACTATCGCAATATCTCCCGTTTCGTTATATATAGGCTGATCGCCCTCCGAAAGATCGATTATACTTAATCTTCTGAAGCCAAGGCAAACGTCTTTGCTAACATAAGATCCGCTCGAATCAGGTCCTCTGTGGACTATTTTATCCATCATTTTATTTATTACTTTACCTCTTTGGTCAATTTTACCGGTAAAGCCGCAAAATCCGCACATAAAAAACTGCCTCCGTAATTAATTTCTCAGCGGCTGACGATCGCCGCCGGATCTGTTTTTTCCCTTTTCAGATAATTGTATAGAATAAGTATAACATCTTTAAAAATCTTTTTCAATGGCAAGTTGTAATATATGATATTTTTTTTGAATATATTTTATAAACAGACCCGATAAAGGTGTGCCTGTTTAAGACTATCAAGGAGGAAGAAAATGGATATTTTGGATGAAAGAATACCGGAAGGCTTTAATATAAAGCCAAAATACATAAAAAAAATAAAATATATGTATATTGTAAAGTCTGACAGGGGCAGCTTTATTATTAGACGGGTGTCAGCCGATAAGGAAAGAATAGAATTCTGCGACTGCATAAAGGAAAGGATAAGAAGAAAGGGCTTCAGGCGTATAGAAATGTTTGAGCGCAGCATAAACGGCAAGCCTTATTTTGAGCTTGAAGGAGAAAATTATGTAATGCTGCCTGCTGTGCGTGACTGCGTGAACCCCGATTATACCGATATGAACGATATGAGAGAAATCATAAAAACATTTGCAGGCATACATAAGACCGCTGTATTCGGCGGCTGTGAGGAATTCGGTTTATATTACGGAAAGGACATAACACAAACCTACTCCGAGCTTATGAAACGGTTCAGACGGCTCAAAAGGCTTGTTAGCCGAAAACGCCGTTTAGACGACACCGACTATATATTCATAAAGAATTATGAGTATTTTCTTAAGTTGGGGGAGGAGGCTCTCGAAGGGCTTGACAAATTTGGTTATAAAAACGAAGAGTCAAGGGCAAGACGGGAGGGCAGGATCGCAGTGAATAATGTTGATGAAGAAACTATGTACATAAATCCTGCCGGTGTTTTTATGACGGATCTTTTAAGCCTGAGCGTTTCGGCACAGCTTGAGGATCTGCGTCAGCTTATAAGCAGATATCTAAAAAAATGCGCCATTCCTCAGCTTGATATATGTGAAATTATAAAGATATATACTTCCGTCTGTCCCATAAGCGAAAGGCAGCTTAAGCTTCTTTGCTTTATGCTTATTTTTCCTGACAGATATATAACGACCTACGGCGATTATTATAAAAAGGCTCATGTGTTCACGCCTGTATATGTCAGGGATTCCGTAAAAAAGATAATAGACGAGAAAGAAAAGCATAAAGCATATATTTCGCAGCTATGGAAAATGCAGTGCTTCTGATAGGACTGTCGGCAAAATATTTTACAGAGGAAAATCGGAGTTGTTTTTCATTTTATACCATTCCTTGTTGATGCAGACATATTTTGCATTATTGTCCATGATATAAAGAGTGATCCCCATGTCCTCTTTGCCGCCGGAGCCTTTGAAGGAATAGCATTCATAGCTTTCATTCTGTATGCTGTCATATTGATTTTCGGAGCAAGACTCATATTCTCCGCTGCCAAACCATGCTTTAAGCTTTGCAGCATCGTTTCCCTTAATGGAGCTTACCCCTGTTGATATAGAGGAAGAGTCTGAACTCAAAACCTCTATTTCAGTATAATCGTCACCTATGAAGGTGTTTATGCTGTCGGGTATTCTATTTGTACTTCCGCAGCCGGAAAGCATTAAAATCAAGGCTGCCGATAATATGATTTTCTTCATAACAACTGCTCCTTTTGTATATAATTGTATTTTCGCTGACAATACTGCGGGTGCAGCAAGGGGGCGAGGGGGAGAGCCTGAGCAAGGGGCGGACGGCTTGCCGTCCGCCCCTTGCTCAGGCTCTCCCCCTCGCCCCCTTGCGGGCCTGCCCTCGGAAAACACGTCCTGCGGACGTGTTTCCGAGGGTAGGGCAACTAATATCAATCATAGTTTTTAATGCCTATGTCATGACGGAAGTGCTTGTCTTTAAAATCTATTTTATCGACTGCTTTGTAGGCTGTTTTTATTGCTTCGTCAAGATTTTTGCCCACAGCCGTAACGCCTATTACTCTGCCGCCGTTTGTTACATATTTGCCGTTTCTGAGAGCTGTTCCCGCATGATATACCTTAACGTCAGAATCCTTTTCGGCTTCCTCTATGCCGCTTATTTCATAGCCCTTGCCATAGCTTACGGGATATCCGCCGGACGCCATTACAACACAGCAGGCTCCGCCGTTGTCCCATTTTATGTCAGTTTTGTCAAGATTACCATCAACGCAGGCTTCAAATATTCCGAGAAGATCAGATTTAAGTCTTGGCAGTATAACCTGTGTTTCGGGGTCGCCGAAGCGGCAGTTATACTCGATAACCTTCGGACCGTCCTTGGTGAGCATAAGTCCGAAATATATTATGCCCTTGAAGGTTCTGCCCTCCTTGTTGAGAGCATCAACCGTAGGTATGAAAATCTTTTCCATAGCCTCACGGGCTGTTTTTTCGTCATAAACTCTGCTGGGAGAGAAGGTGCCCATTCCGCCTGTGTTAAGTCCCTCGTCATTGTCATAGGCACGCTTGTGATCCTGTGCGGAAACCATAGGCACAACGGTTTTGCCGTCGCAGAATGAAAGCACGGAAACCTCCGGACCTGTGAGAAATTCCTCGATAACGACCTTGTTTCCGCTTGCGCCGAATTTTTTGTCTACCATTATTTCCCTTAACCCGTCCTCTGCTTCGCCGTAGGTTTTGCAAATCAGCACTCCCTTGCCGAGAGCAAGTCCGTCAGCCTTTAAAACTATGGGCGGTGTAAGGGTTTTCACATATGCCGCAGCCTTTTCATAATCTTCAAATATTTCATACCTTGCAGTGGGTATGCCGTATTTTTTCATAAGCTCCTTTGAAAATGCCTTTGAGCCTTCTATTATTGCGGCATTCTTTCTGGGGCCGAAAATTCTTAACCCCTCGGCTTCAAATGCGTCCACAACTCCCATAACAAGGGGATCGTCCATTCCCACAACGGTAAAATCAATATTATTGTCCTTTGCAAAGCTTACAAGAGCAGGAATGTCCGTTGCGCCTATGGGTACGCATTCCGCTTCGGCTGCGATTCCTCCGTTTCCGGGTGCACAATATATTTTACTGATTCTGTCGGATTCAAGAAGCTTGTGTATTATAGCGTGCTCCCGTCCGCCGCTTCCTATAACCAATATTTTCATTTCAAATCCCCCTTGAGTATTTTTACCTTATTTTCATATACCTTTATTCTGCCCTCTGCAAAAAGTGATATGGCTTTGGGAAATATTATCCATTCCGCCTGCTCCATAACTCTTTTCTGAAGGCTCTCCGGCGTATCATCGTCCATTACTTCAACTGCCTTCTGCATTATTATAGGTCCGTTGTCCGCTTTTCCGTCTACAAAATGAACCGTTGCGCCTGTTACCTTTACTCCCTTTGCAAGAGCCGCCTCGTGTACATGAAGTCCGTAAAAGCCCTCTCCGCAGAATGAGGGTATAAGCGCAGGGTGTATGTTCATAATACGGTTGGGAAATGCATCGGCAAACACGGGATCGAGTATTATCATAAAGCCCGCAAGCACTATAAGCTCAACATTCCTTTCTCTGAAATGCTTTATAAGCGCCTCGGAATATTCCCGTCTGCTTCCGAAGTCCCGAAGTCTTAATACAGATGTTTCTATGTTGTTTTTCTTGGCACGCTCAAGAGCATAGGCGTTCGGACTGCTGCTTACAACCGAAACAATTTCGCCTTTGATATCGCCGCTGTTTACGCTGTCTATAATTTTTTGCAGGTTTGTTCCTCCGCCGGAAACGAGGGCTCCTATTCTAAGCATATTACACCTCCCGGATTATATCGATTCCGCTGCCTTCTTCCACATATCCTATCTTATATGCCTTTTCGCCGAAGCTGTTTAAAATTTCAATGGCTTTGTCGCTGTTTTCGGGACTTGTGCAGATCACCATTCCTATTCCCATATTGAAGGTGTTGTACATTGACATTCTGTCCACACCGCCTTTTTTCTCTATAAGAACGAAAATAGGCGGAATAGGGTAGGTTCCCTCTTTAATAACTGCCTTTGTGTTCTTTCCCATCATACGCGGCACATTTTCAATAAAGCCGCCGCCTGTTATGTGGCTTATGCCCTTGACCTCAATCTTTGAAATAAGCTCAAGAACCGGCTTCACATATATTCTTGTGGGTGTGAGAAGGGCTTCTCCGAGGGTCGTGCCAAGCTCTTCGACATATGTATTTATATTGTCCTCTGATGGGCTGAATATCTTTCTCACAAGGGAATAGCCGTTTGAATGTATTCCGCTTGAGGCTATGCCTATAAGGATATCACCGGGCTTCATACTGCTACCGTCAATAACCTTTCCCTCGTCCATAATTCCCACGGTAAAGCCTGCAAGATCATACTCGTCCTCCGGCATAAGTCCGGGGTGTTCAGCCGTTTCGCCGCCTATAAGGGAACAGCCCGACTGACGGCAGCCCTCTGCTATTCCGCTCACTATTTCGGCTGTCTTTTCGGGATAGTTTTTGCCGCAGGCTATATAGTCAAGAAAGAAAAGAGGCTGCGCTCCGCTGCATATTATGTCGTTTACACACATAGCAACGCAGTCAATGCCCACTGTATTGTGTCTGCCTGTAAGAAAAGCTATTTTAAGCTTTGTGCCTACGCCGTCTGTTCCTGATACGAGAACGGGCTTATCCATATTTTTTGCCATACTTATGTTGAACAGCCCTCCGAATCCTCCGAGGTCGTTTATAACCTCAGGACGATAGGTAGATCTTACGTCCTTCTTTATAAGCTCCACCGATTTATAGCCTGCTGTCACATCTACTCCTGCCTGTTTGTAGTCCATATTAATCCTCCGTTAAGCTGTTTAAATAGCCTTCTGCATAGTTTACATATTTTTTGTCCGGGTGAAAGCGTATTACCTCCGAAAAGAGGCTTGCCGCCTGTCCGCCTTCATCGTTGTCAAGGGCTATTCTGCCCAGATAGAAAAGTACGGTGTATTTTGTTTCATAAAGCTCCCCGTCGTCCTCCGAAGCATTTTCGGAATAGGTGAGAGCCTTGTCCAAAAAGCTTTTTGCGTCGGTTTTTCTGCCCTCGTTATATGATTTCTGACCAAGCTCCAGTAGGGCTTTTGACGCTTCTGCCGCCGCCTTTGGCATAATTTCGTTGTAGGTTTTGCGGCTGTCCTCGGATATGCCCGACAGATCCATATTGAATATAAGTCCGCAGGCATCTATATAATAAAAATTATCGCACAGCTCCTTCGCTTTTTTTATGCTGTCCTCCTTTGCCTTTATTTCCTCCGGAGATATGCCTGTTTCGGGAGTACCTTCGTTATCATGGGCCGACATAGAATCCTCCTCATAGGCTGTCGGCACATTTGCGCTTTCCCTGTCAGAATGGTTTTCATTTATTCCGGGTATTACGAGAAAAATAAAAACTGCTGTGCAGGCGATTATGCCAAGAAGAAATGACACTGCCTCCATAAACATTGAGGACGTAAAAAAGCCCTGACTTTCAACGGGAGCCGTCTGAAGCTCCGTTTTGCTTTTCTTTTCCGCCGCTGTGCCCGTTATTTTGATAGGGGGACGGGTTCTGTCGGGACAGAGAATATTGAAATAAAGGGCTGCCTCACGATTCGTGACATCGGCGTAAAGCACACTTTTGGTCAGCTCCAGCGCCTTGCTCCGTTCTCCGAGCATAAGATAGCAAAGTGTAAGAAGATTGACCGCCTTTAAAAGCTTTGGATTGAATTTCAGAGCGCCCTCAAGCTCCTTTGCCGCATTTTCAATAATGCGGTGTATTCTTGACGGGTCGGCGGCTCCGTAGTTTTCGCTTTTCAGCTTGTGGAGTATTCCGTTGTAAAGCTTTACTCCTATATCCATCTTGTCTATTTCGGATAAGTTGTTGTCAAGATATTCTATATATCTTAATGCCCGGTTATTCTTTTTGCGGTGATAAGAGCTTATGACCCAACATTCAAGAGCCTTTGCCGCTTCGCCTGTTTCGAGATATACAAGTCCCATAAGATTCAGCGCATTTATATTTTTGCTGTTAAAGCCTACGGAAAGCTTCAGACTTTCCAGTGCGCCGCTCAGGTCAGAGGTTTTTGCCTGACATAACGCCTTATTATATTTTTTGTTGGAAATTCTGCAAAGCTGTTTCATAACCGAAACACGCATTCCGCAGCTATGGCACACTACATCGTATGGCTCAATATTTCCGCCGCATTTCAAACATTTCATATTTCATTTGCCCTCTCGTCACAGATCTCTTTTAAGACTGCTTATAAGCTCCATTATATCCTTTATGTCGTCCCCGTTCATATCGTCCTCTATTTCGTCAATTTCAAGCACAGGTCTGTACTTTTCAATTTCCTTTTTAAAATCTATCATCTGAATTCACCCTCTGCCAGTCTGAGGATCTCACCGGTAAGATAAAGAGATCCCGCTATAAAAATTGTACTGTCGTCAAAGCCCACAGCCGCCCTCAGAGCCTCCGCCGGCTTTTCTATGAATATTCTTTTATCCGACACAAGCCCTCTTGGATCAAACCCACGCTTTGAGTCGGGTATGGTCATTATTACCCTGTCGGCATTTTCCGAAAGGGCGGCTATAAGCTTTTCGGGCATTTTATCCTTAAGAACCCCTGTTATAAGGGTTGTTTTTTTGTCATAGCCCTTTAAAAATTCCGAAAATTCCCTTGCGGCATTCATATTATGGGCTCCGTCTGCTATTATAAGGGGCTTTTTGCATATTATATCCATACGTCCTCTTACCTTTGCATTTGCCGTCCCCTCATAGACAGCCCTGTCGGGTATATCATATCCCAGCTTTCTGAGAACGCTTACGCCAGTAAGCACGGCGGCAATATTCATGGGCTGAAATGTACCGGGCATATGTGTTGTCAGATTTTCATAGGCGAAATATTCACAGTCTATGTCAAAAACGGTTCCGTCAATGCCGGAGCTTTTTATATTTATGCGCACATCTTCGGGAAAGTAAAGAGGGGCATTTTTGTCAAGCGCAGCATTTTTCACAACCTCCAGAACCTCTTTATTGTCGGGATAAAGCACACAGGGCGTATTTTCCTTTATAATGCCGCTTTTTTCATAGGCAATTTCATTAAGCGTGCTGCCGAGAAATTCTGTATGGTCTATATCTATTTTCATAATAGAACACATAAGGGGCAAAGCCACGTTTGTGGCATCAAGCCGTCCTCCGAGCCCTGTTTCGAGAATGAGGAAGTCAGGCTTCTTTTTTGAGAAATAAGAGAAGCACACCGCTGTCATTATCTCAAAAAACGAAAACCACTCTCCCTCGTCAAGATATTCTTCGGCATATTGCTTTACAAGACTTATTTCCTCTGCAAGCTCCTCGTCTGAAATATATGCTCCGTTCAGTGAAAAGCGCTCGTTATATCTGACGAGGTGAGGGGAGGTGAACACGCCTGTACTATATCCTGCCGCCATAAGTATGGCTGACATATAGCCGCAGAAAGAGCCTTTGCCGTTTGTGCCTGCGGTGTGTATTATATTAAGGCTCTTTTCAGGGTTTCCCATAGTCCCAAGAAGTCCTCTGAAATCCTCAAGCCCGTGTTTGGAGCCTAATGTCGCCATATTTTTCAGATAGTCAAGAGCGTCACCGTATGTCAATTTGATTCCTCGTTTTCCTCTGAGGGTCTGAGCATAATGCCAAGCTCCTCAAGCTGTTTTTCGTCAACCACATTCGGCGCATCTGTAAGCAGGCACGATGCGTCCTTTACCTTGGGGAAGGCTATTACGTCCCTTATGCTGTCTGCTCCCGTCATAAGCATTATAAGCCTGTCAAGTCCGAAAGCAAGTCCGCCGTGGGGCGGTGCGCCATATTTGAATGCATCAAGAAGAAAGCCGAAGCGTTCCTGTGCGTCCTCGGCGGTAAAGCCAAGACATCTGAACATAGTGTTCTGTATTTTTTCGGAATGTATTCTTATAGAGCCGCCCCCAAGCTCGCAGCCGTTCAGAACCATATCGTAAGCCTTTGCCCTTACACTTTCCGGCTCGCTTTCAAGCTTGTCGATGTCCTCGTCCATAGGCGATGTAAAGGGGTGGTGCATTGCGACATAGCGCTGTTCCTCCTCGGAATATTCAAAAAGAGGAAATTCCGTTACCCAAAGGAATTTATATTCATTATTTGAAAGTATGCCCAGTCTTTCGGCTATTTCAAGACGCAAAGCCCCAAGAGCGTCCCATACGACCTTGTTCCTGTCGGCGCAGATAAGTATGAGGTCGCCTGCCTTTGCCCCTGTATATTCTGCTATTTCACTGAGCTTGTCCTCAGAGAAGAACTTGGATATAGTCGATTTGAAGCCGCCCTCCTGTACGTTTATCCATGCAAGCCCCTTTGCGCCGTAGGTTTTTGCCACGTCAACAAGGGAGTCTATTTTCTTTCTCGGAAAAGAGCCGCAGCCCTCGGCAACTATACATCTGACAGTTCCGCCGGCTTCTATTGCACTTCTGAAAACCACAAAGTCAGTATCCTTCACAAGCTCCGTTATGTCGCAAAGCTCCATGCCGAAACGTATATCCGGTTTATCCGAGCCGAAGCGGTCCATAGCTTCACGCCATGGCATACGCATAAAGGGGGTTTCAAGGTCTATTCCCTTTATTTCCTTGAAAATGTGCTTTATAAGCCTTTCGTTTACGCTCATAACGTCCTCTGCCTCAACGAATGAAAGCTCCATATCTATCTGTGTGAATTCCGGCTGTCTGTCTGCGCGGAGGTCTTCATCTCTGAAGCACTTCACTATCTGAAAATATTTGTCAAAGCCCGACACCATGAGGAGCTGTTTGAAAAGCTGAGGCGACTGTGGGAGAGCGTAGAAGCTGCCGGGATGTACACGGCTGGGAACAAGATAATCCCTTGCGCCCTCCGGGGTGGACTTTGTGAGCATAGGGGTTTCTATTTCTATAAAGCCCTCTTTTGTAAGGAAGTTTCTTACTGCCTGAGTTGTTTTGTGGCGAAGCATTATGTTTTTTGCCACAACGGGACGGCGAAGGTCAAGATAGCGATATTTGAGCCTTAATTCAGTGCTTACGTTTACGCTGTCCTCAATCTGGAAGGGAGGAGTGGCGGAGGAATTCAGTATTTTTATTTCCGCCGCAGCAATTTCGATTTCGCCTGTTTTCATATTCCTGTTTATGTTGTTTTCTGTTCTTGCGTTTACAGTGCCTTTTACTGCAAGCACATATTCGCTTCTGATTTCCTTTGTTTTGCTTCTTACGTCATCGGGGCTGTTTTCGTCAACAACTATCTGGACTATTCCCGTTCTGTCCCTGAGCAGTATGAACGTAAAGGGACCCATTTCCCTTTTTCTCTGAACCCAGCCCATAACGGTAATTTCTCTGCCCACAAGCTCTTTGCCTGCCTCGGCGCAGTACATATCTCTTTTTAAGCCTTTCATAAGTTCCGCCATTTTAATTATCTCCTTTTATAATAAGTGCAAGCTCTTCAGGCTTTGCTGCCTTCTGGCTGCCGTTTTTCATATTTTTAACCATAACCATGCCTGTTTTTACTTCGTCCTCGCCTATTATTACAACATAGGGAACGCCCGTTCTGTCGGCGTATTTCATTTTCTGTTTCATACCCTTATTTTCGTGATATATGTCTGTGGGTATGTCCTGAGAGCGGAGCAGCCCCGCCACGGAAAGAGCGTATTTGCTGCAGGATTTGTCCATGGGAAGTATAAGCGCCCTTGCGACTGTTTTTGAATCCGGCTTTATTATGTCCATTTCCCTCAGCTGATAGAACAGCCGCGTAAGTCCTATGGATACGCCTACGCCGGGAAGTCTGCGTTTTGTGTAATATTCCGCAAGGCTTTCATATCTTCCGCCGGAGCATACACTTCCGAGGGAAGAGTAGTCATTGAGGAAGGTTTCGTATACTGTGCCTGTGTAATAGTCAAGCCCTCTTGCTATTGTAAGGTCTATTCTGAAGTTCTCCTCATCACAGCCAAGCATTTTTATATAGCCCAGAACCTCCTCCAGCTCCGAAACGCCCTCTGTGAACATATGGTTTTCAACGCCCATTGACTTAAGGCATTCGAGCTTTTCGGCGTTTGTGCCCGAAACCGACACAAATTCCATTATGCTTTCCGCCTGTTTTTCGGTGCAGAGCTTAACAAGCTCCTCTTTTACGTTTTCGGAACCGATTTTTTCTATTTTGTCTATTATGCGAAGTACATCGGCTGTTTTTTCGGAAAGTCCCGTATATTCAAAAAATCCGCCAAGTATCTTCCTGTTGTTGAGTCTGACTGTAAAATCTCCGAGCTTAAGCCTTTTGAATATATTATATATAACGGCAGGAATTTCCGCATCATATATAATGTCAAGACTTTCGTTTCCTATAATATCTATATCGCACTGATAGAATTCTCTGAAGCGTCCCTTCTGAGGGCGTTCTCCCCGATAGACCTTGCTTATCTGATAGCGCTTGAAAGGGAAGGTGAGGTCGTTATATCTCTGTGCGGCATATCTTGCAAGGGGAACGGTAAGGTCGAAACGCAGGGCAAGGTCATTGTCGCCCTTTGAAAAGCGGTATATCTGTTTTTCAGTTTCGCCCCCTGCCTTTGCAAGAAGGACTTCCGAATATTCTATGACAGGTGTGTCGAGAGGAAGAAAGCCGAAGCTTTCGTACACGTTTTTTATTTCGTCCTTTATTCTGTTGAACAGAATCTGCTCTTCGGGCAGAAGCTCCATAAAGCCCGGAAGTATTCTTGGGGTAACTTTATTCTGCATATGAATCCGTTTCCTTTCTCCAATTAAGACCTTTTATTTTGCGGTCCAACATTTCGTCTGTTCTTGCTATATAGTCGTCAACGCTTTTTACGTTGAATATTCTTTCTATTCTGTCAGTATTTCTGTCCACGATTTTTGTGGAGCCGCCGCAGCCCATGGCTATGATGGTCTGATTTTCCTCCATTATGCGTATGTTGTAAATGCATTCGTGACCGGGCAGACAATAGCTTACGTTTTCAAAATTGCCGACCATATTTTTCTGTCGGTACATATAATAGGGTATAAGCCCCATTTCTCCGGCATATCTGCGTGAGAGGGCAAGGAGTGAGTCCATAAGCCCGAAATCTGCCAGACTGTATTCCTCAAGGGTTTCCCGAAGTCGGGAGGCACGTTTTACGGCGAGGGTATGCACAGTAAGACTTTCGGGGGCAAGGCTTTTAAGCCCATCAAAGGTATGCACGACCTCATCTTCTCCCTCGCCGGGAAGTCCCAATATAACATCGCAGTTTATGTGTCCTATATTCATACGCCTTGCCGTTTCAAAGGCTCTGAAAAAATCCGACGATGTATGCTGTCTGCCTATAAGGCGGAGTGTTTTGTCGTTCAGCGTCTGTGGATTTATGGATATTCTGTCTATGCCGAAGCTCTTTATTATTCTCAGCTTTTCCTCCGTAAGTGTGTCGGGACGTCCTGCTTCAACTGTAAATTCGCAGTTTATGTCAAAGCTGCCGGATATATAGGTGAGCAGTCTGTAAAGCTGTTTTTCGTCAAGAGCCGTGGGAGTGCCGCCGCCTATATATACCGACTCTATGGGTACTCCGCGCAGATTATATCCGCACAGCTCTATTTCACGTTTCAGACAGTCGAGATAAGCGTCTGTCCTGCTCCTGTATTTTTCAAGGGGATATGATGTAAAGGAGCAGTAAAGGCATCTGGTAGGGCAGAAGGGTATGCCTATATAAAGCCCCACCGAATCGGGAATGCATTTTTCAAGCGCCTTTTCTTCGTTTTCCGAAACCTCAAGGGCAAGCCTTACTTTGTCATCTCTTACGAAGTATATGTTTTTAAGCGCATCTGCGGCAGCCTGTCTGCTTCCCTCTGTTTTTATAAGCGAGGAGGCAAGCTTTGCGGGTCTTACTCCGGTAAGAGCACCCCATGGCAGCTCCCTCGGAAAGCGTGACATAAGTGTTTTGTAGAGTGAAAGCTTAAGCTCTCTTTTTATGTCGGTTTTGCTGTCTGCGGCAATACGGTTTTCGGCAGCCCTGACACCGTTCAGTATGAGACAGGTATATATGCCATCATCACCGAGTCGGGAAACAACGCAGTTTTCCGAAGGTGCATCAAGCCTTGTATATACGCTGTTGGGAAAAAACAGCTGCAAAACGGATATAATATCGTCCGCATAGCTGTGACCTTCTGTAAAATAATCCATAGCCTCAGCCCCCAATATAAGGATTCAGCCTTTTTTCTGCGGCTATCGTTGTTTTGGGACCGTGACCGGGAAAAATAAGGGTGTCATCGGGCAGGGGCAGAATTCTGTTTATTATGCTGTCCTTAAGGCTTTGCCAATCTCCTCCCGGAAAGTCTGTTCTGCCCACAGACATGGCAAAAAGCGTATCGCCGCTTATAAGAACCTTTTCGGCTTCAAAATAAAGGCATATACCTCCCGGAGTATGTCCCGGTGTAAATATGGTTCTGAATTTAATATCCCCGAAGGCAAATTCCTCATTGTCGTCAAGGGTTCTGTCGGGAACAAGGCTCAGATTGTCGCCGAAAAAAAGGCTGAGGTTATTGTTCGGCGATGCAAGAAGGTCTTTTTCGTTCTTACCGCATATTACAGGGGCGTGGGTAATATCCCTGAGCCACTGAACGCCGCATACATGGTCGTAATGACCATGGGTAAGCACTATGGCGTCTGTTGTAAGCTCCTCTTCATTTAAATAGTCTATAAGAGCGTCATGCTTTGCGCCGGGGTCTATTATAACGGCGTTTTTTGTGGCTGTGCTGCTTATGACATAGCAGTTTTCGTCCATATCGGGACTTGGAAAATTCTTTATTCTCATGCCTTGCCTCCCATAAGGTTGTCGCTGTCAAGAATGATTGTTACGGGGCCGTCGTTTACAAGTTCAAGCTGCATATCGGCTCTGAAAATGCCTGTTTCCGTTTTGGGGCAGATTGCCCTTATTGTTTCTGTGAATTCCGAAAACATAGCCTCCGCCTCCTTCGGGTCGGCTCCGCCCACAAAGCTTGGTCGCCTGCCGTGCCGACAGTCGGAGTATAATGTGAAATTGGGGACTATGAGTATTCCGCCCTCTATGTCCCTTACGGAAAGATTCATTTTGCCATTTTCGTCCTCGAAAATTCTCAGATTGACTATTTTGTCGGTTATCTTTTCATAAACTGCTCTGTTATCGCCCTTATTTACGCCCACAAGAACTGCTATTCCCTTTTCTATGCTGCCGACAACGGAGCCGTTTACGCTTACATTTGCATATTTTACTCTTTGAAGAACCGCTCTCATATTATCACGTGCTCGTCCTTTCGATTTCGTATACGCCTTTTACGTTTTTGATTTTGTTGCTGAGAGATTCAAGCTGTTCCTTATTTTTGACCTTGAATGTAAGGTCAACGATAGCATCGTCCTTGACTACTCTCAGATTTACTGTTTTTGTTTCTATATTGTCGCCGAAAAGTATGCCGAGTATATCGGAGAGGAGGTCCATTCTGTATGAGCCTGCCACTCTGATTTCGACCTGAAAGGCGGTCTGCTTGCTTTCGGGTACGTTCCATTCGGCGTCTATGAGCCTTGAACGCTCGCTTTCGTCAAGATTGATTATATTTATGCAGTCCGTGCGGTGTATGGAAACGCCTCTGCCCCTTGTGACAAAGCCCACGATTTCATCTCCCGGCACAGGAGAACAACACTTGCTGAACCTTACGGAAATATCGCCTATTCCCTTTACCACAACTCCGCTTTTGTCCTTATATTCGGCATATTTCTCGTTTTTGCCGCTTTCCGACACAACATCGCTTATATTCAGCTTTCTGTTTTTCTCAATATCCTTTTTATAGTCCTCTATAAGGCGGTTTATTACCTGTCCTTCCTTAAGTCCGCCATGACCTACGGCGGCGCATACGGAATTCCAATCTCTGAAGCCGTATCTGTTCATTACGGCTTTCATTCTTTCATTGCTTGCAAGTACGTTTATGTCATAGCCTCTCTTTTTGGCTTCTCTGTCAAGAAGATCCTTTCCCTTTACGGTGTTGTCCTCTTTGTTTATCTTCTTGAACCACTGGTTTATTTTTGTCCTTGCCTGAGAGCTTTTGACAAACTTGATCCAGTCCATGGAGGGACCTCTTGAATTCTGACTGGTGATTATATCAACTCTGTCGCCGTTCTGGAGTTTATATTCAAAAGGAACGATTTTGCCGTTTACTCTTGCGCCGACCATTGTGTTTCCTATGGCGGAGTGTATATAGTAAGCAAAATCCACAGGGGTGGAGCCGGCAGGCAGTGTTTTCAGATCGCCGGAGGGCGTAAAAACATATACGTTTTCGTTGTATACGCTGAGGTCGGTCTTTACGGCTTCCATAAACTCGCTGTTGTCCGCCATATCGTTCTGCCATTCAAGAATCTGATCGAGCCAGAGAATGGCGTCGGCGTCCTTTTTCTTTACGTCCGTAATGCCTATTTTATATTTCCAGTGAGCCGCAACGCCGTATTCTGCCACACGGTGCATCTCCCATGTTCTTATCTGTACTTCAAAGGGCATACCGCCGTCGTCGAGGACAGTTGTATGGAGGGACTGATATTTATTGGGCTTCGGCATACCTATATAGTCTTTGAATCTGCCGGGAACAGGCTTGAATTTGTCGTGCACAAGTCCCAGAACATTATAGCAGTCCTTTACGTTGTCCACTATTATTCTTATGGCAAAAAGATCGTATATCTGATCGATGGTTTTATTCTGTTTTATCATTTTTTTGTATATGGAGAAATAGTGCTTGGGTCTGCCTGTTACATCGCACTTTACGCCTGCCTTCTCGCAAAGCTCCCTTACGGTTTCTACCATATTATTGACATATTTTATTCTTTCGGACTGCTTTGCGCTGACCTTTTTTACGAGATCTTCATATGCATCGGGAAAGAGGTAGCGCAGGGAGAGGTCTTCAAGCTCGGATTTCAATGAAGCAACACCCATTCTGTCGGCGAGAGGAGCGTATATATCAATTGTTTCCTGTGCCTTTTCCGCCTGTTTTGCAGGTGACATATATTCGAGGGTACGCATATTGTGAAGTCTGTCGGCAACCTTTATAAGCACCACGCGCATATCCTTTGCCATTGTCACAAACATTTTTCTGTAATTTTCCGCCTGCTGTTCCAGCTTATTGGAATATTTGATTTTTTTAAGCTTTGTTACGCCGTCCACGAGAAGAGCGACTTCGGGGCTGAACATGGTTTTTATGTTGTTTTCGGAATAACGTGTATCTTCCACAACATCATGAAGAAGCCCTGCGGCTATGGACTCCATATCCATTTCCATATCTGCGAGTATGAGCGCAACGGAAAGGGGGTGGATTATATAAGGCTCGCCGGACTTTCTTTTCTGTTCGCCATGAGCCTCCTTTGCAAGGCTGTATGCTTTTTCGACCATGCCAATATCTTTTTTATAATATGACTTTATCTTTTCTATGAGCTGTCTGTAAAGCTCTTCATAAGGTATAGGAGGTTCTCCGTAAGGAACTCCTATCGCTCCTGAACCGCCGGGAATCCTTTTAATACTTGCCATACAAATCTCTCCCTTCCGGCGTAAAATATAATGCTTAAAAATTAATTACCTATTTTACATTATAATACAAATTAAATATAAATCAACAAAAATTTATGATTTTGATTAAAAAAATAAGCCCTGCCCGAAAAAGCGGGGCAGGGGAATTATTGGGGATAGACGAGATTTTCTTCTCTTATGACGTGCAGAACCTCCGAGAGATATTTTTCAGCCTCATATTTTGCGAATGTAAGGTTATGGTCCTTATAATTTCCGCATTCCTTTGATGTTGCCGCAGGAACTTCTCCCTCGAAATCCCTTACGAATTCAAATGAGGAAACTATGTAGGGAAGAATTTCGGCTGAGGTCATATCGCCTTTTACGATTATATACATTCCTGTGCGGCAGCCCATAGGTCCTACATAAATTATCTTTTCGGCTATGCCGCTTTCATTGCTGCGAAGATATACGGCGAGAAGATGTTCGAGAGTATGTATGGCGGAAATCTCTATGGGCGGCTCGGTGTTGGGTTTTTTTATCCTCACGTCAAAGGTGGTGACCGTTTCGCTGCCAACATAGTCTTTTCTGGACACATATACGCCCCTCAGAAGTCTGTCATGGTCTATATCGAAGCTTGCTACATTCATATAAAAACCTCCTTTATATTTATTTTATTATAATTTTTATAAATATACAAGCATAAAATTTTTAGACAGGTTCTGTATCCTTCCGGTGGCTGTTTAAAGACTGTCGGCTGACGGTGGGGCAATACGCAATTTAAAGAAGCCCCGACCGCCCACCCCTCAGATTTTTCCCGTCTCGGCTTTCACTTTTTTTGTATCAGCTGAATTCAGAAAGGACGGCTTATTTACTTTGTGGCTTTTATGTTGTATAATGTCGGAAAGGGGTGATTTATTTTGATTTGTTTAAAAACCTTCGATTCTCCCGTGGGTCGGCTTACTGCGGCGGAGGAGGACGGGGCTGTTGTGGGGCTTTGGGCAGAGGGTCAGAAGTATTATGGGGCTGCTTTGGAGGGAAGAGAGTGTGCAGAGCATTTTACTGTCGGGCTTGGAAAAGTAGGGGAGTGGCTTGACAGATATTTTTCGGGGGATAAGCCGTCGCCTCACGAGCTTTTGCTTGCGCCGAAGGGGAGCGTGTTCAGGCAGGCGGTCTGGCGTATACTCTGCGAAATACCCTATGGGGAAGTGGTCAGTTATAAGGATATAGCGAAGGAAATTGCGCTGTCAAGGGGGACGGGGTCTATGTCGGCTCAGGCAGTAGGGGGAGCCGTGGGGCACAATCCCATATCCATAATAATACCCTGCCATAGGGTGATAGGCTCTGACGGCAGCCTGACCGGGTATGCCGGCGGTATAGAGATGAAGAAAATGCTTCTTGAACACGAGGGGGCGCTAAAAAATTTGACGAAAAAGGACAAAAGGACTTGTACTTTTTAAAAAAATATATTATTATAAAGGGTAGGATATTTATATGACAGGTTTTATAGCATTCTCCGTTTCGGAAGCGAACCGTGTTCAGTGATTGCTGAAAATATCAATGATATGGGAAATCATACGATTCTGCCAATCAGAGAATGCATTATATGCCTGAATTATAAAACTGACACGGACGGACAGTCCGGTTAAAAAATTATAAGGAGGTATAATCTATGGAACTTAAAACCTTCAAACGAGGAGTACATCCCCATGACGGCAAAGAGCTTTCAAACAAGGCTGCCATAAAGGCATTGATTCCCGAAGTGGGCGAGCTTATCACAATTCCTTTGAGCCAGCACATAGGCGCACCTTGTGAGCCGCTTGTAAAGCCGGGGGACAGAGTTCTTGTCGGTGAGAAAATCGGCGAAAGCTCGGCGTTTGTTTCCTCACCTGTTCATGCTTCGGTTTCCGGAACCGTAAAGGCAGTAAAGCCCGTTATGGGAGCCGGCGGAGCAATGGTTAAGTCCATTATTATTGAAAATGACGGTATATTTGAAGAGGATCCGTCAATCGGCAAGGGCGGCAAAAACCTTTCCGCAAAGGAAATAATCGACAGGGTGAAGGCTGCCGGTATTGTCGGTATGGGCGGCGCAGGCTTTCCCACACAGGTGAAGCTCAGCCCCGGTCCCGATGCCAAGATAACTGAGGTTATTGTAAATGCTGCCGAATGTGAGCCTTATCTTACCTGCGACCACAGATGTATGGTTGAAAGGGGAGAAAAGCTTGTTGAGGGACTGGAGCTTATGCTTAAGCTTTTCCCCGAAGCAAAGGGCTATATAGGCATTGAGGCAAACAAGCCTGACGCTATCGAAAATATGTCGAAGCTTGTAAAGGGCAAGAGCAATATAGAGGTTGTTTCACTTAAATGCAAATATCCTCAGGGCTCTGAAAAGCAGCTTATAAACGCTATTACGGGCAAGGAAGTGCCCTCGGGCGGACTTCCCGCAGCGGTAGGCTGTATAGTTGACAATGTGGCTACCGTTATGGCTATAAGGGACGCCATTGTTGAAAACAGACCTGTTACAAAGCGTGTCGTTACCGTTACGGGCGATGCTGTTTCGGAGCCGTCTAATCTTGAGGTTCCTCTGGGAATGAGTTATGCAAGGCTTATAGAGGCTTCGGGCGGCTATAAGGAAGAGCCTGCAAAGGTTATTTCAGGCGGGCCTATGATGGGAATTGCTCTTTTTGATACGGAGGTTCCCGTTACAAAGACTACCTCGGGCATACTCTGTCTTACAAAGAAGGCGGCTGAGATTCCTCCCGAAAGCAACTGTATACGCTGCGGCAAGTGCGTTGAGCATTGTCCGATGGGTCTTATGCCCCTTTATCTGAGTTCGGACACACTTGCAGGCGACGATGACGCATTTCTGGCTCATCACGGGCTTGACTGCATAGAATGCGGTTCATGCTCTTACATCTGTCCCGCAAAAAGACAGCTTGCTCAGTCAATAAGAGTAAACAAGCGTGCCGTTATGGCAAAGCTTCGTGCAAAGGGGGGTAAATAAAAATGAGTAAATTGGTTGTTTCATCAACTCCTCATATCCGCTCCAATGACAGCGTGCAGCGCATTATGTTAGACGTTATAATAGCCCTTGCACCTGCCTGTGTTGCGGGCATACTTTTACACAACAACAGCATAAACGCCGCAATTACCGTGGCAATTTCAATAATTGCCTGTGTGTTTTTTGAGGCGGCGTTTCAGAAGATAACAAAACAGACGGTAACCGTAAGCGATTTGTCGGCGGTTGTTACGGGACTTCTTCTCGCTATGAACCTGCCCGAAACATCTCCTTTCTGGATGCCCATAGTCGGCGCATTCTTTGCCATAGTGGTTGCCAAGCAGGTTTTCGGCGGACTGGGAAAGAATTTCATAAACCCCGCTCTTGCCGGACGTGCATTCCTTCTGGCAGCATACCCCACACATATGACGGGCGGTTCGGCTTTCGGTCCTGCAAGGCTTGAGGCTGTTGCAGACGCAGCAACCTATGCCACACCCCTCGCAGCACTTAAAGAGGGAACAGGCGCAGCCGTATCAACAGACAGCATTATAAACGGCTTTCTCGGAAATGTAGGCGGAACCATTGGCGAAACCTGTGCGGTTCTTCTTATATTGGGAGGTCTTTACCTTATAATCAGAAAGGTAATAAGCTGGAGAATACCCGTAGTCTACATAGCCACGGTGTTTATTTTCTCACTTATTTTCGGAAGAAACGGAGCAGGGGACTTCCTCGGCGCAGTAAATGAGCTTGTAGTGGGCGGTCTTATGCTTGGTGCTTTCTTTATGGCGACAGACTACGCTTCATCACCTGTTACTCCTTTGGGACAGCTTATAATGGGCTTTGGCTGCGGCATACTTACCTCGATCATAAGATTCTGGGGAGGTTATCCCGAAGGCGTATCTTATTCCATTCTTCTTATGAATCTCTGTGTACCTCTTATTGACAGATTCACAGAGCCTAAAATCTTCGGGGAGGTGAAGAAGAAATGAAAATAATTAAACCAGGTATTATACTTTTAATTATTTGCGCTATTGCCGGCGCTCTTCTCGGTTTTGTAAATTCCGTTACGGTCGATCCCATTGCTCAGCAGGAGGGTGATAAGAAATCGGCGGCTATGGAGGCGGTTCTTCCCGGAGCAGAGTTCGGAGATGACAGCGTTGTCACTCTTGATGAGCCTATAAACGGCGGACAATTCAGCGATCCTAATTTTGATTTAAGCGATGCCAATATAACGGAATATGCGGTTTCTGATGATGGTCTTGCAGTATCGGTTTCTACGGACGGATATGGCGGCAAGGTCAATATGATGGTAGGAATTGACACTGAGGGTGTTATTACAGGCGTGAGTGTTGTTTCCATGTCGGAAACTCCCGGTCTTGGCGCAAACTGTCAGACAGAGTGGATAGACCAGTACGCAGGAAAAATAGCTCCTCTTAACGTTGTAAAAACCGGTGACGCAAATGAAAGTCAGATCGACGCTATTACATCTGCCACAATTACATCGAAGGCAGTCACAAGAGGGGTAAACACTGTTTACTACGCTTTTGAAGAAGGACTTCTCGAAGGAGGTGCTGCGGAATGAATAATCCGTTGAAGGTACTTAAAAACGGTCTTTTGGACGAAAACCCCACATTTGTGCAGGTTATAGGAATGTGTCCCACACTGGCTGTAACGACCAGCGCAATAAATGCCGTAGGTATGGGACTTTCCGTTACGGCGGTTCTTACCTGTTCAAATCTTTTCATATCTCTTATAAGGAAATTTATTCCCGATGAAATCAGAATACCTTCATTCATAGTTGTTATTGCTACCTTCGTAACAATCGTTCAGCTTGTTTTAAAGGCATTCATACCGTCCCTTGATGCAGCGCTCGGTTTGTTTATACCGCTTATCGTTGTAAACTGTCTTATACTTGCCCGTGCAGAGGCATACGCATCAAAGAACGACCCTGTTTCGTCAATATTTGACGGCATCGGTATGGGTCTTGGCTTTACCTGCGCACTTACCTGCATAGGTATCGTAAGAGAGATTTTAGGCTCAGGAGCTATTTTCGGAGTAACAATTCTTCCCGAAATGTTCCCAAGAACAATCACAATGATTCTTCCTCCCGGAGCTTTCTTTACACTTGCGTTTCTTATGATAGCGGTAAACAAAATAAGAGCCTCAAGGGCTAAGGCATAAGGAAGGGGGATTTATATATGAATTTATTGGTAATCTTAATTACTGCCGTTTTTATAAACAACTATGTAATGTCCCAGTTCCTCGGCATTTGTCCGTTTTTGGGCGTTTCCAAAAAGGTAGAAACTGCTGCCGGCATGGGCGTTGCCGTAATATTCGTTATGGCTCTCGCTTCGGCTGCTTCATGGCTTGTGTTCAATTTTATATTGGTTCCGCTGAAGCTTGACTATCTTTATAACATAGCTTTTATACTTATAATCGCTTCTCTGGTTCAGTTTGTGGAGATGTTTATCAAAAAATCCTCTCCCTCTCTCTATCAGGCTCTCGGCGTATTTCTGCCTCTTATAACAACAAACTGTGCCGTTCTTGGCGTAGCTGTTTCCAATATGCAGAAGGGCTATAATTTCATTGAAGCCGTAGTAAACGGCGTTGGCGGAGCTGTGGGCTTTGCCCTTGCAATTATACTCTTTGCAGGTATAAGAGAGAGAATCGCACGCAATAAGATTTTGCCGGCTGTGCAGGGCTTTCCTCTTGCTCTTATATCAGCAGGTCTTATGTCCATAGCCTTCTTGGGCTTTTCGGGACTTTCATTATAACAGGAGGTGCAGAAAATGGATATTACAAGTATTCTTTATCCCGTATTAAGTATAGGCGGTATGGGTGTTGTTTTCGGCGCCTTCTTAGGATTTGCCGCCATTAAATTCAAGGTGGAAACAGACCCGAGAGTGCCGAAGGTAAGAGAATGTCTGCCCGGCGCAAACTGCGGCGGCTGCGGATATGCCGGCTGTGACGCTCTTGCAGACGCTATCGTAAAGGGCGAGGCTCCCGTAAACGGCTGTCCCGTAGGCGGAGCGGCTGTGGCTGAAAAGGTAGGCGCGGTTATGGGTGTCAAGGCAGGAGCGGGTGAAAAAATGGTTGCATTTGTAAAGTGCAACGGAAACTGCGATGCTGCCGGAACCAAATATGAATATTTCGGAATCGAGGACTGTGAGATGGAAGCTAATCTTGCAGGCGGAAGAAAGCTTTGCTCTTATGGCTGTCTTGGCGACGGAAATTGTGTCAAGGCCTGCAATTTCGGCGCTCTCAGAATAGAAAACGGAATTGCCGTTGTGGACGAGGAGAAGTGCGTTGCCTGCGGAGCCTGCACAAAGGTATGTCCCAAGCATCTCATCGATCTTGTACCTTACGGCTCGCCTGTAAGAGTACAGTGCAATTCAAACGATATGCCGAAGGTTTCAAAGGACAACTGTTCCAATGCGTGCATGGGCTGTCAGCTTTGCGCCAGAAATTGTCCCGAGAAAGCCGTTTCCATTAACGCATTCCTTGCAAAGGTTGACTATTCCAAGTGTACAGGCTGCGGAACCTGTACCGAAAAATGCCCCACAAAGGCTATCAAACATTTCAACTGATTTTTATTTCTGCCGTACATTTTTATGTGCGGCAGTTTTTTTGAATAAGCTTTGGGGCTGCTCAGCTTTTTTTACGGCATAGCGCTTCGCTGTATTCCGAAAAAAGAGCTGACCCGTGGGGGCGAGGGGGAACAGCTGCAGGGGGCGCGATGCTGCCCCCTGCGGCTGTTCCCCCTCGCCTTTGCCGCCCCGCAGTATAGGCGGAGATTTTTCAAAAAAAATACTTGACAAGGGGAGGGTATGATGCTATAATGGGGTTCGTCAAGTGAAAATGCTTGACGGGCGGTGAATGGAAATGGATAAAAGGGTTTTTGAGGGGCTGCTCTATGATTTTTATGGGGAGCTTCTTACGAAAAAACAGAAGGAAATATTTGAAGGGCATTATATGGAGGATCTTTCCTTTCAGGAACTTGCCGGAATTTACAGTATATCCAAGCAGGCTGTTTCGGATATGCTTAAACGGTCGCTTAAGCAGCTTGAAAGATATGAGGAAAAGCTGGGGCTTGTGAAGAGATTTGCAGCGGAAAGGGAGGCTTTGGAAAATGCCATCAGACTTACGGACGAGGGAAAAAAAGAAGAGGTCAAGGAGATTTTAAGCCGCTTATTGGATTGACAAGGGAGTTGTTTTTATGGTTTTTGAAAATCTGACGGACAGACTTCAGCAGGCATTCAGACAGCTTACGGGGAAGGGCAAGCTTACGGAAAAGGACGTAAAGGCTGCTCTCAGAGAGGTTAAGCTGGCGTTGTTGGAGGCTGACGTAAACTTCAGAATTGTTAAGGATTTTATAAAGAATGTTACGGAAAAGGCTGTCGGCGAGGAGGTTCTGGAAGGGCTTAATCCCGGTCAGCAGGTTATTAAAATAGTGCGTGACGAGCTTATAGATGTAATGGGCACCACTCAGAGCAAGCTTACGTTTTCGTCAAAAAGCCCCACTGTTTATATGATGGTTGGACTCCAAGGGGCGGGAAAGACAACAAGCGCAGGCAAGCTTGCGGGTCAGCTTAAAAAGCAGGGAAAAAGACCCTTGCTTACGGCGTGCGATATATACAGACCCGCCGCAATAAAGCAGCTCCAGGTTGTGGGCGATGCCTTTGGAATACCTGTTTTCGAGCAGGGGCAGACGAATCCTGTTGAAATTGCGAAAAACAGCATAGATTATGCCAAAGCCAACGGACATGATATAGTGATAATAGATACGGCAGGACGGCTTCATATAAATGAAGAGCTTATGGAGGAGCTTGCCAATATCAAAAGAGATGTAAGACCACAGGAAATTCTTCTCGTTATTGACGCTATGACGGGTCAGGACGCTGTAAATGTGGCAAAAACCTTTGATGAAAAACTGGGAATAGACGGCACTATAATAACCAAGCTTGACGGCGACACGAGAGGCGGCGCAGCAATTTCCGTCAGAAGTGTTACGGGAAAGCCAATTAAATATGTTGGTATGGGAGAAAAGCTTGAGGATCTTGAGCCGTTCTATCCTGACAGAATGGTTTCAAGAATACTCGGAATGGGTGATGTGCTTACCCTTATCGACAAGGCTCAGACGGCTTTTGACGAAAAGCAGGTTCAGGAGCTGGAACGCAAGATGCGCTCGAATGATTTCAATTTAGAGGACTTTCTGAATCAGATGCAGCAGGTCAGGAAAATGGGACCTATCAAGGATCTTTTGGGAATGCTGCCGGGAATGAACAAAATCAATCTGGGCGATGCTGATATAGATGAAAAGGCGCTTGTCCATATTGAGGCTATCATACAGTCGATGACTGTCAAGGAAAGGCAGAATCCGGAGCTTCTGAACGGCTCACGGAAAAGACGTATTGCAAAGGGCAGCGGAAGAAGCATTCAGGAAATAAATCAGCTTTTAAAGCAGTTCAACCAAGTAAAGGATCTTATGAAGATGATGGGCGGAGCCAAGAAAAGAAACCGTCTGGGCGGTCTTAAGCTTCCGTTTATGTAATTTCGCAGACTGATGCGGCTATGCCGTATGGTTTATATAATTTTTTTTTGGGAGGTGAAAACAATGGTAAAAATCAGACTTAAGAGATTAGGAGCAAAGAAAGCACCTTTTTATAGAATAGTTGTTGCTGATTCAAAGGTTCCGAGAGGAGGCAAGGCTATCGCTGAGCTTGGATATTATGATCCTACAAAGGAGCCTTCAGTTTTGAAGGTAGATGCTGAGCTTGCTAAGGAATGGTTGAGTAAAGGCGCACAGCCTACCGACACAGCAAGAGCATTACTTAAGAAAGCAGGAGCTTTATAATATGATGAAGCCTCGGGGAGGTTTGTTATGAAGGAATTACTTACAGTAATTGCAAAACACCTTGTGGATAATCCCGATGAGGTTGTTGTAAACGACCGTATGGACGATGATGCCCTTATTCTGGAGCTTCGTGTTGCGGAGTCGGATATGGGAAAGGTTATCGGAAAGCAGGGACGGATCGCAAAGGCTATCCGCACTGTTGTAAAAGCAGCGGCTGTCTATGAGGATAAAAAGGTTGTTGTAAAAATAATGTAATTCGAGAGCGTATAAATGCGGCACAGTCGTTTTATGCGCTTTTTTGTTTTTATTGACAGGTCGGCGTATGAATAATATAATATTTTCATAGGGAAGTGAAAATATGGATAAGAAAATTGTTGATAAAATATGCAGCTCTCAGAATATAGAATATGACGAGCTTGAAAGTCTGCTTGAATGCAGCGATGATGAAATGGACTATCTTGCGGAAAAGGCACGTGAGGTGAGCAGGTCTGTTTTTGGCAATAGAATATATCTGAGAGGGCTTATTGAAATTTCAAGCCATTGTAAAAATGACTGCTATTACTGCGGTTTAAGGCGGAGCAATCATAGGGCGGAAAGATATCGCCTTACGCCGGAGGAGATTTTAGACTGCTGCGAAACCGGGTATGGTCTGGGGTTCAGAACCTTTGTTCTTCAGGGCGGCGAGGACGGCTATTACAGTGATGATGTAATGGTATTTATAATATCGGAAATAAAAAGGAGATATCCTCAATGCGCCGTTACTCTTTCCCTGGGCGAAAGATCGGAGGAAAGCTATAAGAAAATGTTTGACGCGGGAGCAGACAGATATCTTCTGCGTCATGAAACGGCAAACGAGGCTCACTATAAAAAGATGCATCCGGAAAATATGTCTTTGGAGAACAGAAAACGCTGTCTGTTTGCACTGAGGAGTATAGGCTATCAGACGGGCTGCGGAATTATGGTAGGCTCTCCTTATCAGAATGTGGAGTGTATATATGAGGATATATGCTTTATGAAGGAGCTTAAGCCGCATATGATAGGCATAGGACCTTTTGTAAAGCAGTCGGATACTCCCTTCGGAAGCTTTGAAAACGGCAGCGTAAGAATGACATTATTGCTTTTGTCCGTGCTTCGGCTTATTTTTCCGAAGGTGCTCCTTCCGGCAACGACTGCCTTGGGCACTATGGATCCACTCGGCAGGGAAAAGGGCATACTGGCAGGCGCAAATGTGCTTATGCCGAACCTGTCCCCTGTGAGCGTGCGAAAAAAATATGCTCTTTATGACAACAAAATATGCACAGGTGAGGAGGCGGCTGAGTGCAGCGTCTGTCTGGAGCGCCGTGTGGAGCGTATAGGCTATGTTATTGACCATGGCAGAGGCGACAGCCCCGTGAGCTGAGCCGGAATTTCCTCAGATTAAAAGGCTGCGTACCCGATTAAGGATACACAGCCTTTTAAAATCAAACCCTGTTTACGGAAACCTTTCCCGCAAGAAATACCACGGCGTTGGTTTTATACTTTATTTCGTATTTTTCGCCGGCTTTAAGGGAAAGCTGACCGGAAGCGTGCATTTTTTTGCCCATATAGTTTGAATAGCATTCAAAATCGTAGTTTCCCGCAGGAAGCTGAAATGCTTCTTCCTTGCCGAATTTAACAGTGTAAGCGCTGTTGTTGATCTCAAGGGTAGCGGTTTTGAGCATAGACTGACCAAAGATCTTTTTTGGTCTGAAGAAAACTGTTCCTGTTTCTGAATTGTTCATAATGTACCTCCTAATTTATAAAAAATTTTACATAAACATACCTGCCACCGTAAATGAATATGTAAAAGAATACACAATCGTAAACAAAGTAAAAGATTATGGAAAGAATTTTTGCAAAAACTCCCTTGCCCTTTGCCCATTTATTTACAATTCCCGGCTTTCCTGTTATCTGATTGACAAATTCAACAGGGTACATAAGACATAAATAATTGAAAAGGGCACTGTACCAGCCGTAGCCTCCATTGAAATATCCGCTGGCTGTCGACAGTCCTACAAATACATAATATATGACAGCCACAACCTTTTTCCACGTTTTCCCCGATCTGAAACCAAGAGTATCGGAGGGCTTCTTTTCTTTTACCTGTGTATCGTTTATTTCATTCATAAATACCTCCTTGCTGACCGATTTTGCATATTTATAATAACATTCTGTATTATAGCATACTTTGATTTTTTTGTACTGTGCTGACAGCATAATACAAAAAGTGATAATCCTGCTATAATATAAATTGTAACCGATGTTTGTAATGTAATTTATTTTAAAGAAAGGGTGTTTTTATGCTTTTTAAACTGAAAAACAAGAGGTGCGGGATTGTTGGCGCAGCTGCGCTTGTTCTTATGGGAGCTATGTTTTTTACAGGCTGTACAGATGATTCCGGGGGAGGTTTGCAGGAGGAAGCCAATAACGCAGGCTCTCAGTCGGAGGACGGAAACTCACTTCAGGCAAGAATGAAGGAAATTGTCGATGACTATGGAGAAGAGTACGGCATTTATGACATAAATAATGATGGCTTGAATGATATGGTCATACATAAAAGCTCAGATGATATAGACATTGGCGGTGATTCAATCAAAAGCTATGAGATTCTGATTTGCGACGGAAAGGATTTTGAATCAGCAGGAGATATAAAGACGCAGAAATATATCATAGGACTCGGAAATGGTCAGATGTATGCCTTCGCAGATAATACAGGACTTAAAGCTATGATGAGCGATCAGGGTACATCATCTGAAGATGACGAAATGATAGATATGATAACGGAGTATTATTTTGAATTTGAAGTTAAAAACGGCGAAATCAGTAATAATACCGATCTGGACGTTTATTGCGTAAGCTCCGGCGGCGAAGCAATATATATAAGAGGCGATAACGAAATGTCAGATTCAGAGCTGGACGACTTTGTAACAAAGTTCGACCCTGTTATCTTCTATTCATCGGACGATTACACACCAATAGATAATATGTAATATCTTCCGGACTGCACAAAGGGCGTGGCGAGGGGGAGCGGAACAAAGGAATGGACAAGCTTGCTTGTCCATTCCTTTGTTCCGCTCCCCCTCGCCACGCCCGCCGATGGTCCGTCCTTGAAAACCATCTTCGATGGTTTCAAGGGCGGAGCAGCCCCATAATATAAACCATATCTGACCATATAGGAGAATTTTCCGTTTTTTTTATTTTGTGCTTGACAAACAATATGAAATGTGATAATATAATTTCTGTCGTTAAGATGTCGTGCGCGAATGGCTCAGTGGTAGAGCATCGCCTTGCCAAGGCGAGGGCCGCGGGTTCGAATCCCGTTTCGCGCTTTTTATGTTAATATAGGGCTATAGCCAAGCGGTAAGGCATAGGATTTTGATTCCTACATTCGCAGGTTCGAATCCTGCTAGCCCTGCTTGCAAATAGCCGGAAGATTGACATAATAATGGGCTATCGCCAAGCGGTAAGGCAACGGATTCTGATTCCGTCATTCGCAGGTTCGAATCCTGCTAGCCTAGCTAAAAGCTGATAAATAAGGCAAAAATGAGATGTTATAGCATCTCATTTTTTAATGTTTCAACCACTTTTCAACCACTCAAAAAATTATACCTTTTCCGTTACCCTTAAAAAGCTGCCACCTGCCCCAACAATTATAACCCATTACTTACAGACTTCAACCACTTTGCCTCGAATCTTCAACCACCTTTTCAAATTCGCTAAGAGCTTTCCCATGCAATAATACAACATATTGATGTGTATATCCCATCTCCTCGGCAACCTCGTCAAGCCTCTTATACTCCACATACCTTTTGAACAAAATATTTATATACTTAGCGTTGTCCATACTATGAATTTGACTTATAATTGTATGTCTATTAAAAATAAGTTCAAAAGTTTCTTTTAGTATTTCCTCTTCAATAAGCATACATGAATCAATATTATTTTCAAATTTTGCTGATGTTGGGGTATTGGTACTCTTTATATTATCAAATGAAATGCTGGGAGAACTTATATTAAATGCCCGAAATTTCAGATATTTCAGATTTTCTTTTTTCTGCTTTATTCTGTTCTCCTGTCTTTCAAGCTGTCCCAAATAGCTTCTAACGTCCATAATAAGCCCCCTAAGCTCCAAATCTTTTAAGGTGTCCGAAATGTCCGAATGCCTTTTTTAGGGTGTCCGAAATGTCCGGATACAAATTTGTTTTAAAAACGCTCCGAACCTTGTCCTATTGTCCGGAGCGTTTTGTGTATTTATCAATCTTTTGTCATAGCCTGATAATATATAGCCTTTGCTTTATTGTCAACGACAAAAGCATCGTAGCATATTCTGCCCTCTACCAGTGCGCCACTTATCCCCGGCGGATTATTATGTACTGTATAATCTTCGAGTTTTGTCGGTGCAACCGTAGCCACTGAATGAGCTATCATAAAGCCGAAGTCTTCGGGCAGTCTGTTACTGGGCACCTTCACAACGGCGCAGCCGTCAAGGTTTGCTATAACGCCCTTAACTCTCATGTCGTTGCCCGTTTCCGTCTCCATCGTTATATCTTTACACTGTTTCATAAGTAAATACACCGGCGGAGTAACCAGAATAACACGCCCCGTCTCCGGCACTTCTGCCTCGTCAAGAGCAGAATTACCCTTTATAATCTCGGCATATATGTTTTCGGCAGTAAGCGAAACGGCTGCGGGCTTATTACCTGCCTTGTCACACATAACACCGTAAACATAAGTATCTACCTCCGGTATAACTACTTCTCTTAACTGCCTTGCCAGTGCCGAACTTGCCTGAAGCTGCTGTACAGTCTCATCAGTGTCGAGCTTGTCAATTTCAAAAGTGAATGACCTGTCCTTTTTAAGCATAAATTCCTCGGTTGTTGCGTTCAGGCTTTCAACCTCTCCATACCTTGAACCTGAATTTACACCGTTACGGTTATAATCATTCATTTTAGCCGTTGAAATCTTGTACACCTTGACCGTATGCGCCCCGCTCCAGTCAAAGTCATTGTTTGTTAATATGCTTTTCTT
>CANQXR010000008.1 GCA_947627855.1 uncultured Clostridia bacterium | reverse complement strand
TTGCAGCTGCTCATTTTTGTTGTTGAACGAATTGTTTTTCCATCTACAGCAACGGTATATTCCTTAGATTTATCCGGGATCTGACTTTCTACCCACCTGACAAAGCATTTGTTAAGTGAATCGGGTTTCACAATTTTAAGCAGACACAATAACCAATAATAGCAAGGCACTTTTTCTATTTGAAATTTCTCCTTCAAAAATTTCTTTATTTTTTCGTTTGTTGCCCATTGGTGTATCTGACTCACATTTTTTAACCCGCAAATACTCCCAAGTATTACTATAGTTATTGCATCTGCAACACTGCAAAAGTATCCATCATATTCTCTTGTTGTTTCTAATTCTTCAAAATAATCTATTAATGTTTTCATATTTATTATTATAACATAATTTTATTTTTTGTGTAATTTTTCAAAAATTGATTTCCGTGTAAACTCTCGGCTCTCACCTGTATAGCAGGTGGTTTATTTTTATTGCCACACAAGTTAAAACGGCACAGAGGTCAAAAGACTCTGCGCCGTATAGTGGGGTTGTCAGTTGAGATTTCTTTCTGTAAGCCATGCTTCTATGTGGTCGGCTATTTCCTTGTTGTTAAGCTCTTGGAACATGAAGTGGCTGTTGCCTGTTATGCCCTCTTTGGGGAGGTCAACGACTGTGGCATCGCCGCCGTCAGCGTTGTAGGCTTCGGCAAATTCCAGAGCGCCGTCACGCACTTGCTGCCAGAAGGCTGTGGAGGCTATATCTTCGGGGCCGTTGTCGATGTAGTCGCCGAAATAGATCGTAACTGGTATTTTGGCTTCAAGGAGCTTGTTGTACTGCTCGGAGCCTATTTCGGGTGTTCCGCCGGGCTCTATTGCCACTATGGCGGAAATGTTTTCTACGGGTACGTCCCAGCCTACCCTTCCGCCTTGGGAATGGGTGATAAATATAGCCTTGTTCCCTGTCATTTCCTTTACATCAGCCATAACTTCTCCCAAAGCTGCCGCATCAACAGCTTGGTCATATGAGCCTGTGTTGGGTGTCATCTGACGGAAAAACTGATCCTGCGCTTCTTCGCCTTCGGGGAATTGTGAGCCTTCGTATCTTTCGGGAGCAACTCTGCCTATTCTGAAATGGGTGTACCATGCCTGATCGCCGGGCTTATATTCCTTCATATCATCTCCCTTGGCGTCAAGGTCGTCGTCTGTCATTCTTGCGGTTCCTCCCGCTTCGCCGCGTCTTGGCTGATCCACAAGAAAGGCTGCGTGTCCATTTTTAAGGAATATATCCGACCAGCCCTCCCGTCCGTCGGGAGTTGTCATCCAGCCCATTCTGGACTGACCGTAGCCATGGAGATAGACTATGGGATTTCCGTTGTCGTTTTCGGGTATCTGATAAAATACGTTTGCGTGGTCAACATGGGCGGTGTTGCCCGGTCTTTCGGGGTCCATCCAGTTTGTTGTTTCGTCATATTCTCCCGGCAGAGGGTCTGTCACTGTTCCGCCGGAGGAAAACATACCCTGCTTTGCTATGCGGAGTACAGAGCTGTCCTCGCTTTCCTGCGCCTCAGCCTGTGCGCCGTCACCGGCAGGAGCCGTACCCGTCTGATTTCCGCAGCCCGAAAGCACGGAAAATGCCAAAAATGCAGCTAATACTGTTGTAAAAACCTTTTTCTTCATAGTTTTCTCCTCCTTATTTACATTCTTCCAAAACCTCTGCAAGCTCTTCCGCTGTGAATTTCTTGCAGCAGCCCCCTGTCAGGACTGTTGTTTCGGCTATCGCCTTATAGTCCGTGTTCTCAGGTATGTTCATTCCGGCAAAGCTTGTGGGAAGTCCTATCTCTTTTATAAAGTCTGAAAGAGCTTCTATAAAGGCACTTGCAAGCTGTTCTTCTGTTTTTCCCGTACTGTCTGTGTTCCATACATTTACCGCAAGACGGGCAAACTGAGGTATAGCCTCGGGCAGCATATGACGATAGAGTACGGGGTGAATGACAGCCAAGCCCTGACCATGGTTGCAGTCGGTATAGGCTCCAAGCTGATGCTCTAACATATGCGCCTGAAAATCCGTCACCTTGCCTATTTTCAAAATACCGTTTTCAGCCATAGCCGCAGCCCATATAAGCTCGCTTCTTGCCTTTATATCCTTCGGGTCTTTGAGGGTGGCTCTTAAATTTCTTATTATATTTCTCTGACAGGCTTCGTTTATCTCGTCCGAAAGGTTTGTATCTCTCGGAGAGCCCATATATGTTTCCATACAATGGGAAAGAGCGTCAAAGGAGCCTGATATAACCTGTCCCATAGGCATAGTCATTGTATATACGGGGTCGAGTATGGCAAAGGAATAAAAAGCGCCCCATAAAGCGGATTTAAGCTTTTTATCCTCATTTGTTATGACTGCTCCGTTGTTCATCTCCGCCCCTGTGCCAAAGGCTGTGACCACTGCACCCATGGGTATAAACTCTGTGGGAAATTTCTTGTCATTGAATTCCATATCCCATATGTCACAGTCAAGCCTTGCCTGAGCCGAAACAATCTTGCAGCAGTCTATCACGGAGCCGCCGCCTACGGCAAGTATAAAGTCAATTTTATTTTCCTTTGCAAGCTTAGCCCCCTCCTGCACCTTTGCATATGTGGGGTTTGACATTATGCCCGTAAACTCTGTTACGTTTTTGCCTGCCGCCCTGAGTATTGACATAAGCTCCTCATATATGCCGTTTTTCTTTACGGAGCCGCCGCCGCAAGATAAAAGCACGTTTTTGCCAACCTTTGAAAGCTCCCCGGACAGCTTATTTGCTGCTGCCTTTTCTCCGAAGTATACCTTTACAGGATAACTGTAATCAAATGTATTCATCTGTAAAACATCCCCTTTTATTTAAAACGTCCGTGAAGTGCCCTTACAAAATCAGGGTCGAAATGGTTTACTATTTCGCTGTGACCTATATCAAGGGCAGCTATTGCCGCCATATCCTCGTCTGTAAGGCTGAAGTCCCATATGTCTATATTCTGCTCCATACGATTTCTGTGGGTTGATTTGGGTATTACAACAACACCCCTCTGCACATTCCATCTGAGGGCTGTCTGTGCGGCGCTTTTGCCGTATTTTTCCCCTATTCCTGTCAGTATGGGGTTTGTGAATATTCCGTGTTTTCCCTCTGCAAAGGGTCCCCACGCCTCGGGAACAACTCCGTACTCCTTCATAAGTTTTATAGCCTGCGGCTGCTGAAAGAAGGGGTGCAGCTCCACCTGATTTACCGCAGGAATAACCTCCACGGTTTCGCATATGTCCGCCAGAACATGGGGATAGCAGTTGCACACGCCTATTGCCCGTATAAGTCCCTCCTTATAAAGCTCCTCCATGGCACGGTATGCCCCTATATAATCTCCCATGGGCTGATGTATAAGATAGAGGTCGATATATTCAAGCCCTAATTTTTTAAGTGAGGTTTCAAAAGCCCTTTTTGCCTTGTCATAGCTTGAATCGGCTACCCACAGCTTTGTTGTTATGAAAAGCTCGTTTCTGAGAACACCGCTTTTTGCTATTGCCCTGCCTACCGCTTCTTCGTTATTGTATGATGCCGCCGTGTCAATAAGTCTGTATCCTGTGCTTATGGCGTCAAGCACCGCCTTTTCGCACACATCGGGGTCAGGCACCTGAAAAACCCCAAAGCCCTCCATGGGCATTTTTACGCCATTGTTTAAAATAACATTATCCATAAATTACCTCCCAAAAGCCGTTTACAGATCTGTCTTAAGCTCCATAGACGCATAAGCCTCTATAAGCTGCGGAGTAGCTGTATAATATCTCACATTCTTGTTTATACCTGCTATTTTTGCCATTTCATCGTCTGTCAGTGCAAAATCAAAAATATCAAAATTGTCTTTTATATGAGCGGGATTTTTTGAGCCGGGAATTATTATGTTTCCGCTCTGAATATGCCACCTGAGTATTATCTGAGCGTTTGACTTTTTGTATTTTGCGGCAAGGTCGGTAAATATTGGCTCCTCCATAAGGCTTCTGTCGCCGTGTCCCAAAGGGTACCATGCCATAAGCCCCATATTGTTTTCGGAAAGTATCTTTTTAAGCTCTGTCTGAGGATAATAGGGGTGAGCCTCAACCTGTACTGTCTGAGGCTTTATCTCCATAGTATCGATAGCCTCTTTAAGCATATCATCGGGGAAATTTGAAAGCCCTATTGCCTTTACCTTGCCCTCCTTCACAGCTTTTTCTATATTTTTGTAGCCTGCCCTCCAGTTTGATGTGGGCTGATGAAGAAAGAGAAGGTCTATATAGTCCGTTCCCAGTCTTTCAAGGGTTTCGTCTACTGCACTTTCCTTTTCATATACCGTAGGCCAGAGCTTTGTTACCAAAAAAATTTCTTCACGGGGAACGCCGCTCTTTTTTATTCCTCTGCCTGTTCCCCTTTCATTCATATAACCGTTTGCTGTGTCAATAAGCCTTACTCCGCTTTTAAGGGCGCTCTCTACAGAGGCTTCCGCTTCATCGGGAGTCATCATAAATACTCCGATTCCTGCCATAGGCATTTTAATACCGTTATTGAGAGTTATATATTCCATTCTGTTTTCCTCCTTTTATTATGCTTTTATTTTTGAACCGCCAAAGACAGCTGACATTTCCATGTGATTAAGGGTGCAGTCTATTTTTGCAAGCTCTTCGGGAGAAAGCTCAACCTCTGCCGCTCCCGCATTTTCAATAAGTCTTTCAGTCCTTCTTGTGCCGGGGATAGGCACTAAATTCGGGTGCTTACAGAGCATCCATGCAAGGGAGAGCTGAGCGGGGGTAGCGTTTTTGCTCTCTGCCGTTTTTGTAATAAGCTCTATAAGCTCCCTGTTTTTATCTATGCCCTCCGCCGAAAACTGGGGCATAATGCTGCGGTAGTCCGTGTTCTTTTCAAACTGTGAGCTTTTGTCATATTTAGCGGACAAAAAGCCGTTTGCCAAGGGCGAAAAAGCCACATAGCCTATGTCAAGCTCCTCCAGAACCGAAAACAAAGGCTCATACCATCTTGCCATCATAGAGTACCTGTTCTGTACCGCCGTAAGATGACAAACCCTGTGGGCTTTTATTATGGTTTCCTCGTCAGCCTCGGACAGTCCCCAGTGAGTTATTTTACCCTCCTCCATAAGCTCCGACATAACTCCCGCAACCTCCTCTATAGGCACATTCGGGTCTTTTCTGTGCTGATAGTAGAGGTCTATGTGGTCGGTTTCAAGCCTTTTAAGGGATTCCTCCACACTTTTTCTTATTGTTTCGGGACGGGAATCGGGTACTAAGGGCTTGTTCACTTCAGGGCTTGTCATATCGAAGTGAATGCCAAACTTTGTGGCTATTATTACCTTGTCCCTATAGGGCTTAAGAGCCTTTCCCACAAGCTTTTCATTGTGATGAGGATCCTTCGGAGTTCCGTAAACCTCCGCTGTATCAAAGAATGTATATCCCATATCCACAGCCTGTGAAATGAGCCTTGCCATTTCCTTTTCGTCCGAAGCCTCTCCGTAAGCATGGCTCATACCCATACAGCCAAGCCCCACAGCCGAAACGACCAAATCCTTGCCCAATTTTCTGTATTTCATAATATCACCTCCGTTTATATGCCTTTTGTTATGTTAATTTTATTATATCTCACGGTTTTGCCAAAGAGAAGTACCCTTTGGTTTATCAGTTCCAACCAATGGTTATAACCGACCGTTATCCCCTTTTTATAAAAATAAAAAAACTGTCTGCACTGCCATAATGACAGCGAAAACAGTTTTTATATGAATTATTTGATTTTAAGATTTTTCGGCTGTGACTTCTTTTACCGCCGTCAGAAAACGGCTCACTGTGTCTGAGGGGGAAGGAGGACAGAGTATGCCGAAGGGAATTGTATAATCCCACTCCACGGGGATAGTCTTTAACAGTGGGTGAAGATTTTTCCACTTGTCTATTACAATCAGAATATTGTTTTCCTGCTCACAGCGGTTAAAAATACTTATGTCATAAAAATCAAAGTCCGAAATATTTATCTGTCTGTGATTTTTTTCAAGCTCATCACGGAGAATGTCCATATATCTGCTCCAGTTTCTCTTTATAATCATAAGCTTTTCGCCGTAAAGGTCATTTATGGTGAGCCTGTCCTTTTTTGCCAAGGGGTGATATATGGATACGGCGCAGGCTATGCGTGCCCTTGTTATTTCAAGACCGTCACACTCCCTGAGCTTTAAAAGTGTATCGTCAAATATTCCCGAAACAACATCTATATTCTGCCCCAAATTTTTAAGTATCTCCCTTGCGTTTTCTCTTGTGTTTTCAAAGGGAACAAGCTGAAAGCTCATATCACGGCAATGCTCATGTATTTTGGGCCAGAGATCCGTAAGAAGCTGGGCGGGGGTCATGGGTGAGGTGCCTATGCGTATAACGCTTGACTCTGAGACACCGGCTTTTTTTGCACGCCTTAGTGCCTCCTTTGAATATTCCACCATATACTTGGCGTCCTTGTAGAGGGACTTTCCCGCTGCCGTAAGTCTTAAGCCTCTGTGAGTACGCAAAAACAAGGGCACACCTACTTCATTTTCAAGCATATTTATCTGCTTTATAACAGCGGTTGAGGATATAAAAAGGGACTCCGCCGCCTTGTTGAAGCTGCCCACCTCGGCGATACATATAAATGCTTCAAGATGTGTTATGTTCATATATAAGCTCACCCCTTACTGTTGCACTTATCAAGGTTATTTCTTCATTGATACTTTTATTTTTATTAAATAATTATAGCAGGAAAATTTTAAGTATGGAAGTACCTTTTGGTTTGCAAGTTATAACCAATGGTTGGAACTGATAAACCAAAGGGTACTTCTTAAAGGGGTTTTTGGGTGTTAAAATAAAACCGAACAATAAAATTATTATATGAGGAGGTTTTTACAATGAAGAAAAGCTTAATATCGTTTGTTTTGGCTTTGGTTCTGGCGGCAGTAAGCATTACAGCCGTTCCTGCTCTTGAAAAAGACGAAAGCGGAAACACCTACAGCGAAATGAGCGAAAATGAAAAAAATGAGTTTATAAAGGAAAATCTGGCAGACAGATATAAGCACCTTTCAAGGCTTGCCACAATAAGCTCCGATATGGCCTATGACAGTCTGGAGGAGGAAATAAAGGCGGCTCTTTCCGATGGACTTACGGCAGTTGAAATAAAGGAGACCATCTATCACAGCGGAGCCTACTGCGGTTTTACAAGGGCGGCAAAGGCTCTTGAAAAGGCAGATGAAATTCTGACGGCACTGGGCGAAGATGTAAGCTATAACAGCCGCATAACCCAAGAGGAAGAAAACCGCTATGATGAGGGGCTTTCTGTTCAGAGATTTTTATTTGGTCCTCAGATAGGCACGGTTACGGAGGATATGGAGGAGTCTCTTAAGCTGCAGACCCTTTTCCTTTCGGGAATCTGCTTCGGGGATTTTTACAACCGTGCAGGACTTCCCCTTTATGACAGGGAATTTATTACATTATGTACCATAGCAGGCAACGGAAACTGCGCAGGTCAGCTTGGCGGACACGTTACGGGAAACCTGAATGTAGGTCACTCAAAGGATATGTTAAGGGCGGCTATGCTCTATAATGAGGACATAAACGGAGAGGAAAAGACAGAGCTTGTCCTTGACGTTATAGACAGCTCCGAAACAGAGCTTAATGACAACCCCACACCCGAAAGACCACAGCCCACAGAAACAATACAGACCCCATACGCAAGTGACAGTGAGGAGCTTTTAAGCCTTGCAGAGCATTTCAGGACAGACGACAAGGAGGGGTATGTTGATAAAAATATTGACAGTGACACCCAAAAACTGCTTATTAGTGCCACTGAAGCTGTAATAGAAGGGACTGCCATACCCACATCAGATGACGAGGCTGTACAGGTGCTTATAGACCTTGCAGTTATGGACGCCCAAGGGGGCAGAGAGGACGAGCTTGAAGAAAAGGCTGCCGAGGGTATAAGGGCAGGACTTAAGCCGGAAAATATGCTTGCTGTTCCTCTGCTTACCGCTGCCTATAACGGCTTTCCCAGAACCCTTAATTTCAGAGGGGCTCTGGCTGCTGTGGATACCGACAGCTTATCCGATGAAAGCAATGAAAACAAGGAAAATATTGTAATAAAGCTTCAGATAGGAAATACCACAGTCTCAGTAAACGGCAGCGACATAGCTCTTGAAGCCGCTCCCGTTCTTACAGACGGAAAAACCTATGCTCCCGAATCAGCCCTTTCCGAAATAACGGGAAAGACAGGCAGCAATATGGTTTCTGTAAGAGAAACAGCAGAGGCACTGGGCTATACCGTAATATGGTCACAGCCCACGCAGACGGCTACTGTAATAAATGCAGAGCGAATAGAAAATGTATTCCCCAAAGGAGAGTTAAATCCTGCGGCTCCTATGTTTACGGGAGTATCATATATGAACTGGCTATCCTCCTATGATGAGGACGGTATGAAAATACCCGCTTTCGGTCAGGTAACATTTGAGCCTTGCACAAGAACGGACTGGCACTATCACGACGGCGGTCAGATACTTCTTGTTACCGAGGGGGTTGGAGTTTTCCAGATGGAGGGAGAGGCTCCGAGGCTTATGCAGGCAGGAGATGTTATACTTATACCTCCGGGAAAAAAGCATATGCACTCAGCCATTGACGACAGTTGGTTTGCACATATTGCCATAGGAGTAAATCCGGGAGTTGGCACTACAAACTGGCTTGGCAAGGTAACTGACGAAGAATATGCCGCCGCTGTGGCAGAAGCCCGTGAAAAGGGTGTCATAAGAGAAAAGGCAGACACAATGTTCCCAAAGGGCGAAAGCTTTTCGGGCGAGGGATATTCGGGAGAAATATTTAAAAATGTACTTGTTGAAAACGAAAGCACCTACAACTGTCCGGAAGTGGATTATTTCACACTTTCACCCTCTGCAAGAACAGCATGGCACAGCCATGAATACGGTCAGCTTATAATAGTTACAGACGGAACAGGCGTATACCAAGAGGAGGGCAGCTCTGCTAAAATAATAAAAGCGGGAGATGTTATAGAATCTACCCCCGGCGTAAACCATTGGCACGGAGCAGCGGACGAAAGCTTTTCCTATATATCTGTAAACGCAAATTCAGGAGAAATAGTGTGGGGCGATGAAGTAAGCGACAGCGAGTACAATGCCGCCACAGGAAATACAGCCGACAACACAGTTGTAAAGACAAAATACGGTCTTATAAAGGGAAATGAAAACAACGGCATATTAAACTTTCTCGGCGTACCCTATGCTAGAGCCGATGAAATGTTTGTGAGAGCAAAGGAGCTTACCCCTTGGGAGGGTGTCCTTGACGCCACAAGCTACGGAGATACCTCCCCACAGGGAGCAATAATGGGAGGAACAGCCGTAGACTCAGGAGAAGGCACAAGCAACAACTGTCAGAATCTGAACATTTGGACACCAAGCGCCGACAACAAAAAGCGCGCCGTAATGGTATGGCTTCACGGCGGCGGTTTTTCCACAGGCAGCGCCAACGAGGATAATTTCGTAGGAGAAAATTTAAGCAAAAATCAGGACGTGGTTGTAGTGGGAGTGAATCACAGGCTTAACGTACTGGGACATCTTGACCTCTCAGCCTACGGCGACAAATATAAATTCTCCGAAAATATAGGTATCGTCGATATTGTGGACGCCCTTGAATGGATAAATGAAAATATAGAAAGCTTTGGCGGCGACCCCGAAAACGTAACCATCTTCGGCGAGTCCGGCGGCGGCGCAAAGGTTCTTGCCCTTATGACAAGTCCTTACGCCAAAGGGCTGTTTGACAAGGGAATAGTCGAAAGCGGAGCCACCGAGGGCATGGGAGTTTACTTCACCAGAAAGGAAATAAGCGCCGACCTTGGCGCCCTTACCCTTGAAAAGCTTGGTCTTACGCCCGAAACCGTTGAGGACATACAGAAAATGAGTATAGCTGACATTCAGAAAGCCTCTGACGAAGCAAAGGCGGAAATTGCCGAAAAATACAAGGTCCCCGTTTCCATAGGAGAGGGCTATGCCTATGAGTGGGAGCCTGTTGTAGACGGAGATTTTCTTCCCACCGACCCTGTAACCGAGGAGGGCTTTGCCGCTGCAGGAAAGGACATTCCCCTGCTTATAGGCAGCAACTTAAACGAATGGTCCATGTGGATACCTACGGAAACCCACAACGATATGACAGAGGAGGAAAGGGAGGAATATACAAAGGCTTATCCCAATGAAGACCCCGAAACGGCTATATACGTAGATACTCTTATAAGAAAACCAATGCTCAAAATAATGTCACACAAGGCAGACCAAGGCGGAGCAGAGGTATACGCCTATATTTTCACAAAGCAGATAGAGGATATGGGCTCATATCACGGTGCGGAAATTCCCTTTGTATTTGACAATACCGCCGATCCCCTTGCAGACACAATGAGCGAGGCTTGGGCAAACTTTGCAAAAACAGGCGAACCCTCCGCAAAAAATCTGCCCGAATGGAAACCGTATACAAGAGAAGAAATGTCAACAATGATACTTGACGATACCTCCTATCTTGCCCGGAACCACGACAAAAAGCTAATATCCCTTCTCGAACCGGATTACGCTTATTAATTTCCGCAACAGCAGTCCTTGCAGTAATGTTTTTCCTCAAAACCCCTGTTCCAGATTTAAGAACAGGGGTTTTTGACAGTCTGTAAGGCAGGTTTTTTTGGATTTAAAACATATACCGGACAGGCACTGTACTGAAAAGTAATTGTATATTTATGCTTGGTGAGTGGATTTGCCTGATGAAGAATTTTGGCGTTAAGTTTTAGTGACAAATTTAATTTTGTATTTGTTGAAAATGTTGCGGGGGGATTGATATAATAAAAATACAGAAAGAGAGGAAAGGGACGTCCACAGCTCTTTACAATGCTAAAATGAAATTTTATGAGAGAGGTGTTTTTAAATGAAAGAAAAGGTTCAGCTTTTCGGAAGATTTTTAAGCGGTATGGTAATGCCCAATATAGGCGCATTTATTGCATGGGGACTTATTGCGGCTCTGTTTATTGCCACAGGCTGGATACCCAATGAAAAATTTGCTATGTTGGTAGACCCTATGTCACATATGCTTTTGCCCCTGCTTATTGCCTATACGGGCGGTACGGTTGTAGCAGGTCAGCGCGGCGGCGTTATAGGTGCCATAGGCACTATGGGCGTAATTGTGGGTTCGGAAAATCCTATGTTTATAGGGGCTATGATAATGGGTCCTCTGTCCGCATGGGTTATAAAGATGTTTGACAAGGCAGTTGAAGGAAAAATAAAAGCAGGCTTTGAAATGCTTGTGAATAATTTTTCACTGGGCATAATAGGAGCAATTTTAGCTCTTATAGCTATGGTTATTATAACTCCCCTTGTAAATGTTCTGAATGCGGTTATGTCAGCAGGGGTTGGCTTCTTTGTAGACCACGGACTTCTTCCCCTTGCAAGCGTATTTATAGAGCCTGCCAAGGTTCTTTTCTTAAACAATGCCATCAATCACGGCATACTTTCCCCTATGGGTATCGAGCAGGTTGAGCAGGTGGGAAAATCAGTTTTCTTCCTTCTTGAAGCAAACCCCGGTCCGGGCTTAGGCGTACTTCTTGCTTACTGTCTTTTCGGCAAGGGCAGCGCAAAAAGCTCAGCTCCCGGCGCAGTAATCATTCATTTCTTTGGCGGTATACATGAAATTTATTTCCCCTACATACTTATGAATCCTCTGCTGCTTATTTCTGTAATTGCAGGTGGCGCAAGCGGCATACTTACATTCACACTTACAGGGGCAGGTCTTACGTCGGCGGCTTCTCCCGGAAGTATTCTCGCCATACTTATGATGACGGAAAGACACAGCTATTTCGGCGTAATTCTGGGCGTTCTGGTGGCGGCTGTTGTTTCCTTTGTGATCTCACTTCCCATACTTAAATTTATGGGCAAGGACGCAAGTCTTGAGGAGGCTCAGCAGAAGAAGGACAGTATGAAGGCTCAGTCAAAGGGACAGCAGACGCCAAAAGCGGCAGTCGGCAAGGTAAGCAAGATCGCTTTTGCCTGTGACGCAGGTATGGGCTCCAGTGCAATGGGAGCAACGGTTCTTAAAAAGAAAATTGCAGCGGCAGGAATAAGCGGAATAGAAGTCATACATACTCCTGTTTCCTCAATACCCAAGGACGTACAGATAGTTGTTACACATGAGGAGCTTGGAGAAAGAGCCGCCCACAGCAATCCCGACGCAAGAATAATAACAATTACAAACTTCCTTGCAGCCCCACAGTATGACGAGCTTGTGGAGGAGCTTAAAAACAGTTAATAAAATCGGTTTTATAAAGTACAGCACACGGCGCCTCTGTCGTGTGCTTGCATTGCCTTAAAAAAGTAGGTGATTATATGAACCTGAGCGCCAGAACAAAACAGCTTTTAAATATTATGCTTAAGGAAAAGGGTACTGTATCTGTACAGAAGCTGGCCGACAAAATGGGTATAAGCAAGAGGACAGTCCAGAGGGAGTTGGAATATATTGACAGTTCCCTTAAGGGCTTTGATGTAAAATTCCGCTCCAAAACAGGCTCGGGAGTATGGCTTGAGGGCAGCAGCGAAGAAAAAGAGCGGCTTCTTTCATATCTTAAAAACGGCGACAGCTATGATGTATCAAACAGAGAGGACAGGCGGAAAAGGCTTATACTTGAAATTCTGAAAAACAAGGGGCTTCAGAAGCTCTATTATTACAGCAGCAAATTCAAGGTAAGCGAAGCCACAATAAGCGGAGACTTAGACGCTGTGGAAAAGTGGCTTGAAAAAAACAATCTCCACATTGTAAGAAAACCCGGCAGCGGTGTAATTGTACGGGGAAGTGAGGAAAGCTTCCGCAGAGCCATAAGAGCCTTTATAAGGGAAAACATAGACACAAGGGTCATAAAGGAAGAATATGAGGGAAAAAGCGGCTTTGATGTGCGTCTTAAGGGTCTTTTTGACAGCAGAATGGGAAAAATCCTTGACGAAAGCATACTTAAAAGGGTAATTGACCTTTTAGCGGAGCTGAATGATGAAAGAATAGCAGGTCTTACGGAAAGCTCCTTCGTAGGACTTGTCATTCACGTAACAATTGCCGTAAACAGGATCATAAAGGGCGAAATTATCGAAAATGACACAAGCTGGGCGGAAAATATGGCAAATGACAAGGACTATGAGACAGCGGAAAAAATATCACGGGAGCTTGAAAAGGAATTTGCCATAGACATTCCACCTGTTGAAACGACCTATATCTGTCTGCACCTTAAGGGAGCAAAGCATGAAAAAATCTCTATGGGCGCTCTGAAAACCGTTGAAACGGAAAGTCCTGTTATGCAGCAGCTTATAAATGAAATGATAAATGTCTTTGACAGAAAAAACGCCCTTCTCCTTAAGCAGGACGATGAATTTATACAAGGGCTTCTTGCTCACCTTCAGCCTACCTTTATAAGAATAATGCACAATATGAGCATAGCAAACCCCATGCTTGAAAGTATAAAAAGTGACTACCCCGATATATTTGAAAAATGTATAAAGGTGTCGGAGGTTCTGGAAGGATTTTTAGGCAAACCTGTGCCCGAGGAGGAAACGGGCTTTCTGACAGTCCATTTCGGGGCTGCTGTTGTAAGGCTTGAAGAAAAGGCGGAAAGCTTAAGACAGGTAAACATAGGAGTAATTTGCTCCTCGGGAATAGGCGTGTCAAGGCTTATGTGTACCAAGCTTAAAAAGATATTCAAGGACAGAGCCGCCATAACCGCTTACGGGAAAAAAGACATTGAAAAGGCAAAGAATCCCAAAACCGATTTTTATATAACCAGTATCGCCATAGAGCCGCAGGAAATTCCCGTAATATATGTAAGCCCTCTGCTTACGGACAGGGACATTTCCGAAATAAGAAAGCTTGTATATACCTATGAAAGAACACCCGAAAAGCAGGAGGAAAACACGACCTTTTCCTATCAGCTTGACAAAATAAATATTCTGGCTCAGCAAATAAACACGGTGATTAAGTCTATGGAGTTTTTCAGGGTAAACAACAGCATAACCTTTGATGAGCTTCTTATAGCCATAGGTGAAAAGCTCTCGCCTTACAGAGGAAGAGGAGAGATTATACAGGCTGACATAAGAAAAAGGGAGAAAATAGCCACTCAGGTTTTTGCCGAATTTGGTTTCGCTCTTTTCCATGCAAAAACAAAGGGAGTAATAAAACCCTCCTTTTCAGTCTGTATGACGAAGGACTTGGGCAGCTTTACAGACCCTTATTTCAAGGGCATAAAAATCGTTTTTATAATGCTTCTGCCCATAGACGACAATATAACAATAAATACGGATATGCTTGGATATATAAGCTCTATGATAATAGACGACGAAAATTTCCTTAAAACCGTTATGAGGGGAAACAAGCAGGAAATAAGGGAAATGCTCTCAGCTCATCTCAAAAGGTATTTTAACAGATTTCTTACGAGATTCTGATTTATATCTTTTCCGGATTTGTCACTGTTCAAAGAAATTTTGGCACTAACGGATAACGCCAAATCCATTCTTCTTTGAATTGAAATATGAAGTCTTAAAAGGTTATAATTGTATTGACAAAATAAATATTTAATCTTTAAAGGAGGTATTTTTATGTTTTTCAAACCAAAAAAGCAAAAGGAAGAAAAGAAAGAGCTTCTTTATCTCAAAAATATCAGAACGGGTTGTAAGGCCGACACTCAGGAAAATGTTATACGTCAGGTAGGCGGAATGCTTGTGGAAAGCGGCTATGTTGACGAGCCTTATGTTGACGCAATGATAGAAAGAGAAAAGTCTTTTTCCACCTATATGGGAAACGGTCTTGCACTTCCCCACGGCGTTGAAGCGGCAAAGAAAGAAATAAAGGCTTCGGGCATTGCCGTTATGGTATTTCCCGAGGGCACAAAATGGGGAGATGAAACAGCAAACATTGTAATAGGCATTGCAGGCGTAGGCGATGAGCATTTGCGCATTCTTGGCATAATTGCCGAAAAAATGCTTGACCCCGACACAATAAGCGAGCTTCTTAAAGCCGATGCACAGAAAATATATGAAATTCTCTCCGAGGAGTGATAGGCTATGATAGTTACAGTAACTATGAACCCGGCAATAGACAAAACCGTTGAAATAGACAGTTTCCTGCGCGGAGGACTTAACAGGATCAAAAGAGCCGTATATGACGCAGGGGGCAAGGGCATAAACGTGTCAAAAACCATAGCCGCCTTGGGAGGAAAAACCCTTGCCACAGGCTTTTTAGGCGGAAACAACGGCAGAACCATATCAAACGTACTTGACGGACTTGGCATAGAAAATGATTTTGTGTGGGTCGGGGGCGAAACAAGAACAAATACAAAGGTTTTTGAAGAAAACGGTATGCTTACGGAGCTTAACGAGCCGGGACCTGAAATACCCGAAGAAAAAACAGAGGAGCTTATAAAAAAGCTTGAGGGTCTTGCAGAAGAAAATGTACTTTTTGTACTTTCGGGGAGCATTCCCAAGGGAGTTAAGCCGGATATATACGAAAGAATAACAAGGCTTGCTCACAACAAAGGAGCAAGGGTACTTTCGGACGCCGACGGAGAGCTTTTCAGAAGATCCCTTTCGGAGATCCCCGACATTATAAAGCCAAACAGAGCAGAGCTTGAAGAATACGCCGGTCTTGATTACAGAGCCTCCGAGGATGAGCTTCTGGAAATTGCCGACAGCTTTGTAAAAAAGGGAATTAAGACCGTAGCCGTATCTATGGGAGGCAGCGGAGCAATTATATTAAAGGACGGAAGAAGGGTAAAATGCCCTGCTTTAAGCGTAAAAACCCATTCTACAGTGGGAGCGGGAGACGCTATGGTAGCCGCTCTTGCATATGCGGAGGAAAATAATATGTCATTTGAGAATACGGTTAAAATGTGTATGGCTGTTTCCGCAGGGGCAGTAACCACCATAGGCACAAAGCCCCCGTCAAGAGAGCTTGTGGACAGTCTCATAACTCAGGTAACGATCAAGGAATTATAAGGAGAGGATAATATGAAAACAAAAGCCGTAAGACTGTACGGAACAAGAGATTTAAGACTTGAAGAATTTGAGCTTCCTGAAATAAAGGAGGACGAAATTCTTGTAAAGGTAATAAGCGACAGCATATGTATGTCTACATATAAGCTTGTGGAGCAGGGCAAAAAGCATAAAAGAGCCCCTCAGAATATAGACACAAACCCGGTTATAATCGGGCATGAATTTGCGGGAATTATAGTAAAGGTAGGAGAAAAGTGGAAAAATCAGTTTAAGCCCGGCATGAAATTTGCTCAGCAGCCCGCCCTTAACTATAAGGGAAGTCTTGCTTCTCCGGGATATTCCTACGAATATTTCGGCGGAGCCTGTACCTACTGCATTATACCCCATGAGGTAATGGAGCTTGGCTGCCTTATGCCCTACGAGGGCGACAGCTTTTTCGAGGCGTCCCTTGGGGAGCCTATGAGCTGTATCATTGGCGGTTATCACGGAAATTACCACACAAACAAGATAAACCACGACCTTGCCCCCGGCACCAAGGAGGGCGGAAACATTATAATTTTAGGCGGCTGCGGTCCTATGGGACTTGGGGCTGTAAGCTATGGCATACAGTTTGAAAACAAGCCTAAGAGAATTGTTGTTACAGAAATAAGCGATGAAAAAATTGAAAGAGCAAGGGAGGTAATTCCCGAAGCCTCCGCTGCCGAAAAGGGAGTAGAGCTTTTATATGTAAACACAGCAAAAATGGCTGACCCCGTAAAGGAGCTTATGGATATAACAGAGGGTCACGGCTTTGACGATGTGTTTGTATATATTCCAAATCGTCAGGTAGTTGAAATGGCGGATAAGCTTCTGGCCTTTGACGGCTGTATGAATTTCTTCGCAGGACCTACGGACAATCAGTTCAGGGCTGAGGTAAATATGTACAACGTACACTATACAAGCGCACATATTTTGGGTACAACAGGGGGAAACAATGACGACCTTATCGAAGCAAACCGCCTTGCCGCAAAGGGCGCAATAGAGCCTGCCGTTATGGTAACTCACGTAGGCGGCATAGACTGTATAGCCGAAGCAACCCTCAATCTTCCCAAAATTCCGGGAGGAAAGAAGCTCACATATACACAATTCAATATGCCTCTTACAGCCATAGAGGATTTTGAGGAGCTTGGCAAAACAGATCCTCTTTTCAAAAAGCTGGACGAAGCCTGCAAGAGAAACAGAGGACTTTGGAACAAAGAAGCGGAAGACATACTTCTCGACCACTTTAACGTAGATCTGACAGTATAAAAAACAGGAGGTAATTTTTATGATAAGCAAAAAAATAGTTATAACAAATCCCTCGGGCATACACGCAAGACCCGCAGGCTTACTTGTAAAGGAAGCAAAGAATTTCAAGTGTGCAGTCACCGTCAAAACTCCGGCTAAGACAGTTTCGGCAAAAAGTGTTCTTACACTTATGACAGCCGCTATCAGAAACGGAACAGAAATAGAGCTTTGCTGTGACGGAGAGGACGAAGCAGAAGCCCTTGAAAAGCTTTCCGCCCTCATTGAAAGCGGTCTTGGAGAGTGACTTGAAAAACAGGAAAGAGGGGGTATTTTATGACTGAATATAAGGGAAAAGCCATTGTAAAAGGCATAGCCACAGGAAAGGTTTTCTTTTACTCAAAGGATACCGAAGCAGTAAGGAGAATTAAAGTAAGTGATACCGAGGCTGAAAAGGAAAGATACGCCGCCGCAAAGGAAAAGGCTCTTTTTCAGCTGGACGAAATATATAAAAAGGCTCTTGAAGAAGTGGGAGAGGAAAATGCAGCCATATTTGAAGTCCATCAGATGCTTCTTTCGGACGATGACTTTAACGACTCCGTTATTAATGTAATCGACACGGAAGGGGTAAATGCGGAATATGCCGTTGCAAGAACAGGCGATAACCTTGCCGAGGTTTTTGCAGCTATGGAGGACGAATATTTCAAGGCAAGAGCAGCGGATATGAAGGACATAACCGAAAGGGTTTTAAATGTACTAAAGGGCAGCGAAAGCACAAATGTCCCATCTGAGCCTGTCATTCTCATAGCTGAGGACTTGGCTCCCAGCGAAACCGTACAGATGGACAAAAACAATCTTCTTGCCTTTGTAACAAGGCTTGGTTCTTCAAATTCCCACACGGCAATTCTGGCAAGAAATATGGACATTCCCGCCCTTATAGGGGTAGAAATTTCAAAGGACTGGAACGGTAAGCAGGCAATTATCGACGGCGTAAGGGGCGTGATCATAGTTGACCCTGACGAAGCCACAGTAATGGAATACAATAAAAAAATAGCCAAGCAGACGGAAAGGAAAAATCTCCTTAATACATTAAAAGGTCAGGAGGACGTAACCCTTGACGGAAAACACATAAAGCTCTACGCCAATATAGGCGGCGTGGGAGATGTTGCGGACGTACTTAAAAACGACGCAAAGGGAATAGGACTTTTCAGAAGCGAATTTCTTTATCTTGAATCAGACGACTTCCCCACAGAGGAGCAGCAGTTTGAAGCCTACAAAAAAGTAGCTCAACTTATGGCAGGCAAAAAGGTTATTATAAGAACCCTCGACATAGGCGCAGACAAGCAGGTTGACTACTTCAACCTTGATAAAGAGGACAATCCCGCTTTAGGCTACAGAGCAATAAGAATCTGCCTTCAGCAGCCTGAGATATTCAGAACCCAGCTAAGAGCCTTATTAAGAGCCAGCGCATTCGGAAACATAGCCATAATGTACCCTATGATAATTTCTGAGGACGAAGTGCTTAAGATAAAGGAAATCTCCTCCTCCGTAAAGGAAGAGTTAAAAGCCGAGGGAATATCCTTTGACGAAAATACAGAAGAAGGAATTATGATTGAAACCCCTGCAGCGGCAGTCATAAGCGATAAGCTTGCAAAGCTTGTGGACTTCTTCTCAATAGGAACAAACGACCTTACACAATATACACTTGCGGCAGACAGACAGAACGCCAAGCTTGAAGCCATAGCCGACCCTCACCACGAGGCGGTCCTCCGTCTGATAGAGCTTGTATGCAAAAACGCCCACGAAGCAGGAATATGGGCAGGCATCTGCGGCGAGCTTGGCTCAGACTTAGAGCTTACCGAACGCTTTATGAAAATGGGAGTAGACGAACTTTCCGTTTCTTCCTCCCGCATTCTTCCCGTAAGACAAAAAATAAGGCAGTCAAAAGCCTATTCATAAAAATCCTTAAAACAGCCCCGAAATCCGTTTTTTCAGGGCTGTTTTTTCTATTGCCGATAAAAAATATGATTATAGGTATGACTGATTCAGGACAAACGTATGAAAATAACAGCATAAAACAAAACTGTAAAGAAACAGAAATATAACGCCGCTTAAGCACAAATTATTGGACATAGTAGTAGTGTTGTTTGCAAAATTAACAAATGCTGATGATTGGGAGGAGACAGCGGATTTTGCAGAGCATCACGAGGTTTTCTGTAAAAAAATAAAGAATAAAAAGAACTACAAAAAGACGGTTGAAAAGGCTCATTCACAAATAAAGGGAATATTACCAGACAAATGATATAAAGTGGCTTGCAGACAAGGATAAACAGAAGAGTTTGAAAACTATCGGAATGATAGTAAAAAACATAAAAAAGAATGATTATACGGTAGTTGAAAAAAGACATTATTTAAGTAGTTTGGCGCCCGATATAGAATTATTTTCAAAAGCAGCACAACAGCATTGGTCAGTAGAAATAATGCATTGACATTCAGATGTTAGATATCTGACTGCCTGCAGCGCTCTTGCAAAAAATTCCGGAAATTATTCTGCCGAATTGGCGATGGATATTTTATCAGGCAAATATGGATTTATGTGTCAGTATGAAAGAAAAAAAGGAGCAGATACAGTATGGTCGGTTGTTTATGATATTAAAAACAAAAGAATTTTCAGAGCAGAGGGAAATCCATCACGCAAAAGATTTCGGGAGGATAACAGAATGAAATTTATTTAATTATGCACTCTGCCTTTTTAACGGGTTGAAACGCGAATTTTAAGTTGAAATGCTCGGGATAGCTTGATATAATAAACCTAAATAAAAAGGAGGAATAAATATGGCGTTTAAGTTAAACAAAGTCGTTCCGTGGGGAAGGAATTTTGCGGAGTACAGGCTTATGTTTGAGCTTAGTGATGAAGATATGAAAAAGAATATTGCAGGCTTTGGGGATGGACCTGCCAGCTTCAACTGTGAAGCAACAAAGCTCGGATATAATGTCACATCCATCGACCCGATATATAGCTTTTCGACAGATGAGCTGCGCAAACGCATTGATGAGGTGCGTAATGTTGTTATGCAGCAAATGAGCGAGAATATGGAAAACTATGTGTGGACAAATATAAAAAATCTGGTCGATTTAGAGAATAAACGTATGTCTGCGATGCGGCTGTTTCTTGAGGACTATGAAAAAGGCAAAGCCGGGCAAAGATACATTTGCCACGAGCTGCCCGACAGACTTCCTTATGAAAACAACTATTTCGACATTGGATTAAGCTCCCATTTTTTACTGATGTACACAATGCTCGGATATGATTTTCATATAAAAGCAATCACAGAAATGCTGAGGGTCTGCAAGGAAATCAGGATATTCCCATTGGTTGATCTTGATGCAAACAAAACTGAATTGATATCGAAGGTAATCGGTCATTTCAGAGGATCCCACGACGTGGAAATCAGGAATACAAAATATGAATTTCAAAAGGGAGAAAACAAATTGCTTATCATACACAGCTAACACTGCAAGTTTCTGTTTGTTTATAAGCAACAACAAAGGAGAGCAGAAGTCAGAAAGGAAGCCCCAGAAATGACACACACAATGAAGCTTATGCCGTCACCGTTCAATATGATATGCAAGGGAACCAAGACAATCGAATTACGTTTATACGATAATAAAAGACAAAAAATTCAGGTGGGAGACAAGATACTGTTTACAAATATAGGTAATCCTCTTGAAACGATCGAGGTAAAAGTAGTCGGTTTGTATATTTTTGATTCCTTTAAAGCTTTGTATGAGGAGCTTCCTCTTTCAGAATGTGGATATACAAAAAAAGATATCAACACAGCATCTCCCGATGATATGGATAAATATTATACCAAAGAGGAGCAGGAGAAATATGGTGTTATAGGAATCAGGGTAAGTTTGCAGCAATAAATCAGCTTATGAGGTATCAAAGAAAATGATTGGAATATATTTCAGCGGAACAGGAAACACAAAACATTGCATTGAGAAATTGACTGCTTCTTTAAATGAGTCTGCAATTGCAATACCCTTGGAAGCTCCAAACATTATTGAACTTATAGAGAATAACGACACCATAATATTTGGGTATCCGACACAATTCTCAAATGCTCCATATATGGTAAGAGACTTTATTAATAAAAATAATGTTCTCTGGAAAGACAAGAAAATACTGTGTGTTGCCACAATGGGAGCTTTCAGCGGCGACGGTGCAGGCTGTACAGCAAGACTTTTCAGAAAATATGGTGCAATAGTTATGGGCGGTGTTCATATCAAAATGCCGGATTCCGTATGCGACAGCAAGCTTCTTAAAAGGAGCACAGAGAAAAACAGAAGGATTATCAGGCAGACCGATAAAAAGATTGAAGTAATAGCAGCGAAAATAAGGCAGGGTAAATATCCAAAAGACGGAATAACGCCGATTTCCCATTTAATCGGTCTTTTCGGACAAAGGCTGTGGTTTTGCAAAAAGACAGCAGACTATACTGATAAGTTAAAAATAAGTAATGCTTGTATAGGCTGCGGCTTATGCGCTTCTCTTTGTCCTATGAAAAATATTTTTGTCAGAAGCGGTAAAGCCGTGGCGGGGGATAAATGTACGATGTGTTATCGCTGCATCAGCCATTGTCCCCAAAAAGCAATTACTTTGTTGGGAGATACGGTTGCAGAACAATGCCGCTATGACATATATGCAAAAGGACTATAAGCACAGAGCTGCGAAAATATCAAAAAACAACGTATGAGGTATTATGGGATGTGATCTATTATGCAACAGCTATTGCCGGTCTATATAATATTGATCCGTAACAGACAATTTTATGGTCACGTCCGGGCAGTGTCCCCCAAAGGATAATGAATATAGAACATCATAATTCCATCGTCAATGGTACAAATCAATCCGATCAGTTTTTCATGACAACAACCAATTTGTCTGAGAAATGATTTGACAAGCATTCCGTATATAAGAACAATTCCTCTAATTTCTTTATATTAAGACCGTGTGTATTTATAGATGATTGTCATGCGTTTCATCTCCTATTCGGCTTCGGCGCAGGAAGTTTCAAATTGCTTCAAAAAACCCTAATACTCCTTGCTGTCCAGGTTGTCTGCAAGGAGCGTTTCTTTCGTTCATACATATGGCAGTTCATATTACCACTGTCGTTAGTCAACGTTCGGCATTATTCCCACTTGCTCCCGACAAACCATTCCTAAACAATTTTTTATATATGATTTATCACAGGCTATTGATATTATTCACAATATATCGTCTATCTGACTTTTGCTGCCAATTTGCTGCCATATATAATAATTCAGTTAATTATTTGATTTATAGTGATAATTTTGCTTATAATAGTCAATAATCTTATTTTTTAATTCTTCGTAATTTCCTCTCTCATATGTAAGACATTCCCAATTTTTCAAATCAGTTGGTAATTGAAGATTCTTTTCCGAGATTAACAGAACATCTTTTTGTTTTCCCATAGCAAGTCCTAATTCAAAGTATACATTCAAATTGCATGAATCTACTTTTGCAATTATAAATCTTGATTCATCTATATTCCTTGCAATTTTTTCCAGCAATTGACCCGATAAAAGCTCATTATCGGCACGTACACATTTGATATTTAGTTCTTTTAATGCTAATTTCACCCCATATTCATACGCATTAGCATTTTCATCGTTGGCTGAAAATTCCATAACAACAAAAGCAGCATTTTCATCAAAAATCATTGGGTTTCCTATGGCTTCAGCCCTGACAACTGTTAACATCCTTTCAACGGCATACAATGCCTTTTTGTCTATCCCATATGACATTAAAATCGCTTTGCATCGTGGACAGATATTTCCGGCTATCAAACCCAATTTTATATCTAATTTATTTTTACAGAAATCAAACATACATCCTTTTGATGAATCGTGAACCATTCTCATCTCCATTTTTTCATTTAAGTCGCATTCAAAGTTAAGAGCTGCCTGTGCCATTTGATAGATTAAATATGATTTCAGTGATGGCGGAGCAAAATATTCTTCCCAGGCATTTGCAGTAATAATTGCATATTGAGACTCCTCATGCGAAAACCAATTATCTGAAAACGGCTTTTCAGTAATATATATAATATACTCGTCATCTTTCGGCTGATGTCTGCGGCAAAAATTGTTCCATTCGATAACTTTGTCTTCACACACATCTACATCTATATCTGATTCTAATTCGAAGAAGAAATAATTTTGAACACCATTAATAATACTAACTGCCCTTATAATTTGATTCTTTCGTGTATTTTCTTTATAACATTTAACTTTTATTTGCATATAAGCTCTCACCCCTTAAGTACCAGAATTTAAAAACAATATGTCTGAATAATTGTTATACATTATAAAACCACAAGTATTACAACACTCCCAATAAACCAATCTTAAAGAATTTTATTATGGAGGACTTATCACAGGCTGTCAGTATTATTAACAACATATCAATTATCCGATTTTTTGTGACTATTCTCTTGAGAAATGTCTAACAGATTTGCCCGTGCTTTATTTGTATTATACCATAATACACCTTATATTTCAAGCGATATGTTACAATTCGACACGTGAATCCAATTTTGCAACAAAGCTGAAACATCAATAAGTTCAATAAAACAGCGAATGAATTTCGCTAAATTATTTAAATCGAAAAAATTGCGCTTCAATATACCACTTATTGCTTTTTGGGCTCAAAGAGGTTTTTATGGCAGTGTGAAATTTTTTCGGTAATTTTTTCAAGCTTTGCCAAAGGATCGTTTTTGTTTGCTATTATATAAAATCTGCTTTTATAAAGAAAATTAATCTTTATGTTTGAAAAGCGCATAAGCTCGGAATCTCTCGCGAACAGAATATCATGGTCCTGTCTTAAAAATCCGTCAACTCTGCTGTTGTCGTATATAAATGAAATATTCAAAGCTATGTCCGGCATATCTTCCTCAAATTTTTTCATTATTCGGGGCAAATAATATATACATGTCCGCAAATTCCTTTGCATGTATTGGCATTATACTTTTTTCTAAGCGAAGCCCATTGTACAGATATTTATGGTTTCAGTTTGTTATTTATAAAATATCTTTGAGGAGGAATAATTATGAAAAAAGGGGATTGGGGGAGGGGTGATGGGGTGAGGTTCAGACGGAGGGAGTTATGGCGTAAATGGGGGAGTTTGCGGCGTAAACGGGGATTGAAAGGGGGAGTGGGGGGGGGTATAATTATAATTATAGTAATTGTAATTATAATTATGAATGGAGGAATGTGATATGAGAAAGCGGATTTTAAGCTTTATGGTCATATTGACAATGATATCTGCTATGATTCCGACGTTTTCGGTGAATGTGGCGGCGGCGAGTTTTACAGGTTCGGGTAATGAGGGTGATCCTTACTTGATCGAAAACTCTACCGACCTTAAAGCGCTGAGCCAATATATTAACGGAGGCAGCGGCAGCGGCGAGTATTTTAAGCTGACGACGGATATAAATCTCGGCGGCAGTACATGGACGCCGATTGGAACGGATAATTCCCATTCATTTAAAGGCACGTTTGACGGCGGCGGGCGCACGATAAGCGGACTTTCTGTAAATTCTGCAAAATATGCAGGTCTGTTTGGACAGAACAACGGTACGATTAAAAATCTAAATGTCAAGGGCAGCGTTGCCGCTAGCAATGCGGGTTGTACGGGTGGCATCGTGGGATATAATTTTGGCGTTGTCTCAGGCTGCAGCAGTGATTGCACTATCGGTAATAGTGATGATCAAAGTCTTTATGTAGGCGGCATTGCGGGAGAAAACCAAGGAAAAATTCAAAACTGTTATAACACGGGCTCGGTATCAAGCAATAGCGGTTATGTTGGCGGCATTGTGGGATTGAACATTTACGGAGGTGGCGTCGTTGAAAAATGCTATAACAAGGGTACGGTAAGCAGCGGTAGCAGTCATTTAGGCGGCATTGTGGGATTTAACAACAGCGGCAGCGTTTCAAACTGCTACTACCTCAACACCTGCGGTGCGGAAGGTGACGGCACGTCAAAAACAGAAGAGGAATTTAAGTCCGGCGAAGTGGCGTGGCTTTTGCAAAACGGTCAGGACGAGCAGGTATGGGGACAGAAACTCGGCGAAGAAGCTGACACATATCCTGTGCTTACCGGTGAGGAAAATAATAAGGTGCTGAAGGTTACTTTTGCCACACAGGAAAACGAAAGTTACGACGTTAAGTACACAAACTTTAACGGTACGGTGACACTGCCAAGTGATAATCCTACAAAAGATAATTATGAGTTTGCAAAGTGAATGGCGAACGACAAAGATTTTGACGGGGAAACCCAAGTTACCGAAGATATAACGGTGTACGCCGTGGGACACATTGAATCCGGCGTCGCCGGAGAAGCCGGGCTTAATTATGATTACGGCTCGCCAATTACGGCGAATTTGGACGATTGTATGAAGGAAGCATACAAAAGTGTTTCGCCCGAGGGGAATTTTACGTATGAAATAACCGACCAAAGCAGCTTAGGCGACACGAAAGCGACCATAGAAAGCGGAATACGCTGACGATACCCATTGGACTTAACGTGGGCGGATATACGATTACTGTTAAGGCGACAGAAATAGAACCGCAGTATTCGCTTATGAAACTTGACAGTGATATTGAATTTACGCTCACAATTAATCTTACTATCAATAAAGTGTGGCCGGGTAATCCGGATATCAAGATAGATTATGTAAACGAAATGCTGACAGGTTTTAGAGATGACTTTGTCTATAATTTTGTCTTCCACGGAGATGTTTACCCGGAAGGCGGCAAAGTTAGCGCGGTCAGCTACATGGGTCAATCATTAATGATTCGTTCCAGAGGTAATGATAACTACAATGAGAGCGGTACAACAACTATTTATGTACCCGGACGTCCGGCTGCACCGAACGTGGAGGGCGTAGCTCCCAAGACCCATGACGATGCTTATGGTGAAATCACCGGCACAGATACAACAATGGTATACCGCGAAAAGACGGACGGCGATACAGAAGAATGGCAGAACTGCACAGAGGGAGAAATCGAGGTTGAGCCGAATAAAACATACGAGGTACGCACGAAAGCGGTACCCGATGAGGCGTTCGCGTCGGAGATAAAAGAGGTAAATGTACCGGCATTCGAACCTACAGCGATTGACGGCACGGTTACAATTGACGGCAGTGCAGTATTCGGTCAGCAGCTCACGGCGGTTACAACGGAGGTTGTGCCGAGCAGTATTAACTTTACATATAAGTGGCAGAGGTCGGGTGACGACGGCGGTTACACCGATATTGCAGGAGCGACCGAAAGTACATATAAGATAACAACAGAGGATATAGGAAAAACAATTCAGCTTGTAGTAACGGCAGATGACCCTGATTACACCGGCTCGCTTACGTCCTCGCCGACAAGCGAAGTCATAAAGGCGACAATCAGCGACGTGACGGTAACGGCAAATCCGGAAATTAAGGCATACACAGGCGCAGAACAGACGCTTGTGACAGTAACAGGCACAGAGGATTCCGATGAAGTGACATATAAGGTCGAAAAGAAAGGCAGCGGCGACGCCTATGAGGATTTTGGCACAGATAACAAAGCTACCGATGCGGGTACATATAAGGTAACCGTAACCGTTAAGCGCGAGGGACATAATGATTATACGTCGCCTGAAATCGAGGTTACAATCGAAAAGGCGACAGAAGCAACACCAACGATTGCAATCGATTATGACAAAGAGCAGCTTACGGGCTTTGAAAGCGATGCGACATATCAGATAACCGGAAGCGGCATACCGAATACCGTTACAGGCGCGACAACAGCTTCGGCGGCAGACTATATGGGTAAAGGCGAGCTTAGCATTGTGCGTAAGGCGCGTGATGATAACTATAACGACAGTGCAGCACAGACATTGACGGTTCCGGCGCGTCCGGCTACACCCGGCGTGGAGGGTGCGGCTCCGATGACCCACAGCGGCAAGGGCAAAATCACAGGCACAGACACAACAATGGAGTATCGCGAAAAGAAAGACGGCGACAGCGGAGAATGGACAATCTGCACAGCGGACTCTACCGATGTTGAGCCGGGTAAAACATACGAAGTACGCATAAAAGCGGTAACCGATGGTGAAAATGCCTTCGCGTCAGAGGCGCAGGAGGTCACAGTACCGGCATTCACGGCAACGCCCCTCGGCGGTTCTGTTACAATCAACGGAAATGCGGTATTCGGTCAACAGCTTACGGCTGATGTGACGAATGTTACACCCGAAGGTGCGAAAAATACTCTTAAATATCAGTGGCAGAGGTCGGGTGAAGGTGGCTACACCGATATTCCCGGCGCGACCGAAAGCACATATACAATAACAACAGAGGATATAGACAAAACAATTCAGCTTGTCGTAACGGCGGGCGATGAGGATTACAGCGGTTCTCTTACGTCCTTGGCGACAGATACAGTTATAAAGGCGACAATCAGCGACGTTACGGTAACGGCAAATTCGGATATTAAGCCGTACACAGGCGCAGAACAGACGCTTGTGACAGTGACAGGCACAGAGGATTTAGATGAAGTAACATACAAGGTCGAAAAGAAAGGCAGCGGCGACGCCTATGAGGATTTCGGCACAGATAACAAAGCGACCGATGCGGGTACATATAAGGTAACCGTAACCGTCAGGCGCGAGGGACATAATGATTATACGTCGTCCGAAATCGAGGTTACGATCGCAAAGGCTGATCCTGCCTTTACGGTTCCTACGGCAAAGACGGATCTTAAGTATAACGGTACGGCACAGGAGCTTCTTGCAACCTTAGGCTCAGCGAGCGGCGGCGAATTACAGTACAAGGTTGACGAGGGCGAGTATTCCACAGCCGCACCCACAGCGATAACTGCAGGAGAGTATACCGTATATTATAAAGTAGTTGGAAATGACAACTATAACGGTATTGACGAACAAAGTATAAAGGTTACGATCGCAAGGGCAACGCCCACATTCCCGACTGTTGATGAGGTTGACGGCGGAGTTTATGAGCCCGACAAGAAGCTCAGCAGCGTAGAAGTGCCGACAGTAGACGGCGGTACACTTGCATGGAGCGACGGCGACACCGTTCTTACGGCAGGTGCAAACAGTGTCGAAGCGGTATTCACTTCCACCGATACGACAAATTACGAAGGTACGGCAACGGGAACGGTTACGGTAAATGTTGCAAAGGCTAATTCCACGGTTGTTGCTCCTACGGCAAAGACAGATCTTAAGTATGACGGCACGGCACAGGAGCTTCTTGCAACCTTAGGCTCAGCGACCGGCGGCGAATTGCAGTACAAGGTTGACGAGGGCGAGTATTCCACAGCTATGCCAACAGCTATAACTGCCGGAGAGCATACCGTATATTATAAAGTAGTTGAAAATGACAACTATAACGGTATTGCAGAACAAAGTATAACAGTCAATATCGCAAAGGCAACGCCCACATTCCCGACTGTTGGTGAGGTTGACGGCGGCACTTATGAGCCCGGAAAGAAGCTCAGCAGTGTAACAGTGCCCACAGTAACAGGTGGTACACTTGCATGGAGTGACGGCGAAACGGCTCTTAATGCGGGTGCAAACAGTGTTGAAGCGGTATTCACACCCGAGAACAGTGAGAATTACGATCCTGAGAGCGTTACCGATATGGTTACGGTAAATGTCGCAAAGGCGGCTATAACAGGGGTAACGGTTCAGAATGTAACGGTACAGTTTGACGAAACAGAGCCGACAAAGCAGTATGCGATTGCTCCGCCTACGGGAACGATTGAGGGCGATATCGTAAAGTATGCTGTGGGCGACTATAATGCGGAAACTGACGGAAGTGCGGATTGGCAGGACACTTGCCCCGGCTTCAGCGATGAAGGTACCGATCAGATAATTACGGTTAAGATAGAGAGAGAAAACTATGATACACTCTATATTAAAGCAACCATAAGGATTACAAACGAGCCTATAATCGACGGCGTTGACGTAACGGCAAATGAAGGTCTTGTTTATAGCGGCAGCGCGCAGGAGCTTGTGACCGTAACGGGAGCGCGTGAAACAGATATTGTTACATACTATGTAAACGGCGATACAGTTGGCAGCACGGAAAAGGCAACGGGTACGAATGCGGGCAGCTATTCGGTTAGGGTGACTGTTGAAAGAGAAGGCTCTCATACCTTTGAAAAGGCGGTAGAGGTTACTATCGCAAAGGCAACACCTGTATTCCCAACGGTTGGGGCAGTTGACGGCGGAGCTTATGAGCCGGGAAAGAAGCTCAGCAGTGTGGCAGTACCCACAGTAGACGGCGGTACACTTGCATGGAGTGACGGCGATATTGTTCTTGCGTATGGCGAAAACAATGTTGACGCGGTATTCACACCTGCAAACAGCGAAAATTACGAGCCTGAGAGCATTACAGGAACGGTTACTGTAAACGTAGGAAGTGCGACTATAACAGGGGTAACGGTTCAGAGTGTAACGGTGCAGTTTGACGAAACAGAGCCGACAAAGCAGTATACGCTTGCTCCGCCTACGGGAACGATTGAGGGAGATATCGTAAAATATGCTGTAGGCGACTATAATGCGGAGACTGACGGAAGTGCGGATTGGCAGGACACTTGCCCCGGCTTCAGCGAGGAAGGTACTGATCAGATAATTACGGTCAGAATAGAGAGAGAAAACTATATTACACTCTATCTTAAAGCAACCATAAGAATTACAAACGAGCCTATAATTGATGGCGTTGACGTAACGGCAAATGAAGGTCTTGTTTACAACGGCAGCGCGCAGGAGCTTGTGACCGTAACGGGAGCGCTTGGAACTGATATTGTTACATACTATGTAAACGATGACACAGTTGGCAACACGGAAAAGGCAACGGGTACGAATGCGGGCAGCTATTCGGTTAAGGTGACTGTTACGAGAGAAGGAACCCACACCTTTGAAAAGACGGTCGAGGTTACAATTGCAAAGGCAACGCCGGAATTCCCAACGGTTGGGGCAGTTGACGGCGGAGCATATGAGCCCGGCAAGAAGCTCAGCAGTGTGGAAGTGCCGACAGTAACAGGCGGTACACTTGCATGGAGCGACGGTGATACTGTTCTTACATTTGGCGAAAACAATGTTGACGCGGTATTCACACCGTCAGATACGGCAAATTATGAGGGTACGGCAACGGGAACGGTTACGGTAAATGTTGGAAATGCGGCAATTACCGTTGCTGATGTGGTAGTTTCGGGCAGCGGCATTATTATGTATGACGGCGAGCCTCACGGCTTGGATGTAACCCTTGGCGGCAGCGCAGAGGGCGGAACGGTTAAGTATATCGAAGGGGAATATAATGCCGATAGTGATATCGGGCTTAATTGGCTCGATGATTGCCCAACAGTAACCGAGGTTGGCGAAACAAAGACTATCACGATAAAGGTAAGCAAGGAAAATTACAACGACTATTATGTAACAGTGACCATAACAATAACCGACGAACCGACGGTAAGCGGTATAACCATTATACCTTACAGCGGTATATATGACGGTGAGGAGCATGATGCGGTGACGGTTGACGGCGCAGAGAATACCGATACGATCATGTATCAGCTTGGCGATGGCGAAACGACATTGAGTGTGCCGCAGATTACCGATGCAGGTACATACAGTGTGACAGTTACCGTTGAGCGTACAGGCTATCACCCGTACACAACTATGGTACAGGTGAGCATTGAGCAGGCGGATTCGGCATTCCCGACTGTTGAGGGTATAAACGTGACCTATGCGGCGGGTATGACACTTGCAGACATCAGCCTTCCGAAGGTGGAAAACGGTGAGCTTTCGTGGGCGGACGAGATAACGGCGGTTAAGGAGGGTACAGCACAGTATGACGCAGTATTTACACCGAACGATACGATTAATTACAAGACCGCAGCAGGTAAAATAACCGTCACAGCAACAGCAGAAGTAACTCCGACACCGACACCGACAATAACGGGAACGGTTAAAAACAGTGACGGCACAGCGGCGGCAAATCACAGGCTTACGCTGAAGCCTCTGGGATTGGAAACTGTTACGGACGAGAACGGCAATTATGCCTTTGACGGAGTTGCGGCGGGCAGCTATGATATAGTTGTGGAAACCGGCGACGGAAAAACGGTTATAACCCTTGTTAACGTAACGGGGGACAATGTAAGAGCAGACATAACCCTTCCTGCGGCTAATGTGGGCAGTGCGGTTGAAACAGCCGACAGGGATAATAACTCCGATATAAAGGTTGAGGACATTGTTGTGGGCGGTCTTGACAAGCTTGCCGAATCGATTGTTGAGGCACTTCCCGAGGCGGACAAGACAAAGGATATTGAGGTCAGAATGACTGTAGAAAGTAAGTCCGTAAGCGAGGGCGATGCAGAGCAGCAGGCAATAAGACAGCAGAGCCTGAACAAGACCGAAAAGCTGGATTACATTGATATAAACATAGTTAAAACAGTCGGTATGGCAAGGGAAAACGTAACCGAAACGACGAACCTCATCACAATTATTATTCCGTTCGTAACGGACGGCAAGACGGACATAACGGTTTACCGCTGTCATGACGGCGTGGCTGAAGCTATGGCAAAAGGCGGCGCGGGCGAGCGTTATGAGATCGGCGATGGAGTTGTCACGATTTATACACAGAAATTCTCGACATACGCCATAGGATATAACGACCAATCAACAACTCCGACCACGACACCCAATAAGGGACGTAAGACAGGCGGCAGCAGCTCCTCAACGTATACGGTTCGGTTTGATACGAATGGCGGCAGCGAGGTGACATCTCAAAGAATTACGCGAAACAACAGCGTAAAAGAGCCGACTGCTCCCACAAAGGATGGTTATGAGTTTGCGGGCTGGTACACGGATAAGGATCTGACAGACGAATATGATTTTACGGCAAAGGTTACAAAGGGCTTTACCCTGTATGCGAAGTGGAATGATGTGAAGTCGGACGACCGGACAGAAGCACCAGAACAGGATCAGTCAGGCGACGATAATCCTTTCACGGACGTTGCAAGCGGTTCATGGTTCTATGAGCCTGTTCTGCAGGCATATAAGGACGGTATTATGCAGGGTGCGACCGACACAGCATTTGAACCTCTTACGGATATTACACGGGGAATGTTTGCAGCTGTATTGTATCGTATGGAAAATGAGCCGGAAACCGACAGCGGATATACATTTACCGATGTGCCGAGTGGCGCTTACTATGCCGATGCAGTGGCATGGGCGAATGCAAAGGGAATTGTTAAAGGATATTCCGATACTGAGTATGCGCCAAACGATGCCATAACGCGTGAACAGGCTGCGGCGATATTGTTAAGATATGCGGCATATAAAGGTGAAAGCCCGACGGGAGAGTGGGCGATTCAGCTCGACTATACTGACCTTTCGGATATTTCCGATTGGGCGGTCGAGGGCGTTATGTTCTGCACCATGAAGGATATCATGGTTGGACGCGACAGCGGAGCATTTGACCCGCAGTCCGACATAACCCGTGCCGAGGGCGCAGCCGTGTTTGAGCGGTATTTGAATATGGCTAAGTAAGATTAAATTCGGTCATATATGCATATATTAAAAGGCGTTATCCCTGCTCTATGGGATAACGCCTTTAAGTTTTTATTATTTATTTTCGGTAATATTCTTTGTGTGTTCTTCAAGCTCCTACAAATACTTGTCAAAGCCTGTTTCGGCGTGGAGCTTGGACTGTTCCGCGCTGATTTTGTCCGCACCCGTCAAAATCTCCCTGCCTTTAAATACAATAAAGCCGCCAAACCGCTTTGCCCAATCCCCCATGCTAATCGGAATATGCCGCTTTTGCAGCCGAAGCCGAGCTGACTGGAATATGAGCAGACACGCACTTCTATCGGTATCATCAGGCTACAGATGGCTCGACTGCATACACCTTTTATGAGTATAAATTAAAAACCGCTCCGGATATATCTGCTGATGACCCTGTTAAAAGCTTATTTATCATTATTTAGTGCTTCATCGATCATAGGTCTTTGCCGTGCTGTCTATGGGCGTAGTTATATTATATAATAATACTTGTTTTTTGCAGAACCTTTGCTTCTTATAAGTACCATTTTTCGCCTTTTTCAGAAGTCTTTTACTGTACGCTCACTTAAACATACTATAATATAACTTTTCTATACTTATTAAATGTCCTTGTTACCCGATTTAAGCTCTTTTTCAAAAATCTTTTTAATTTCATCAAGGGCTTCATTTTTGTCAATAACTTTATTTTTATTTATGCTTTCAATAACCTTAGCACAGTAAGCTATATATGTTCTTGCTAATGCTGATGTCAATAATGCGGCTGTTGTGCCACTGATTACGCCTCCTGCTGCCGTTCCCACCAAAGGAATAAACTTGATTAAGTTTGAAACGATAAACTTTCCTGCCACTGTAGCTGAACCGCTTCCAAACAAAGAAGATATAATCATGCTTAAGAAAGCTTTATCTGCAGTTAAGCCAAATATATGTGTAATATGAGCAAGCATAACTACTTCATTTGCTATTAAAGCAGGTGCATCCGAAAAAGGCAGAGGGCTGAAACCTGTTCCGAATGCTGCTGTCATATAAAACCTAGCATAATTTTTAGCTGCTTGTGTTTTCATATTTATATCTACTTTTTGGGCATTAATAAACCCCTTTTTCACCGCTTCAGGCAATAAAATGCATGTCTGCTTTACTAATTTAGGAAGGTTATAAGATGGTATAGTTACACCTTTTATTACTTCATATTCTTTTGCCATAACCGGAATTATAGCATGAGCGCCTAAATTATATGATTTCAAAGCATTAACAAATTCCTTTGATTTTTCATTATAAAAACATTGTGTGACAACGATAATAACAGGTACTTCAATAGAATTAGTAAGCTTTCTGATAAGCTCTTCTTCAGATTCCTCAAATCTGTCACCGTTTGCATTTACACAATACCAGATGCAGTGAATATACTCATCGGGATTATTACCCATTCTGGATTTGTTAATGACCTCTATTATTTCGTCTTCTATCTGTTTCTGAATAGAAGCCTTAAGTTCAAGTCCTTTGGTATCATATAAGGTAACAGGAACGTCAGGATGTGTCAGCTTACAGAGATGCTGCGTTACAGGATGACCGGAGCCGGTTTCTGCCAGCTCAGCTCTGAATACACTGTTTACAAGCGTGCTTTTTCCCACACCTGTTTTACCTACAAGCATAATGTTGGCGTGTACTGTTTTTTTGGCAATATTATTTAGTTCTTCAAAAACCCTTAGTGCAATCTCATCGTTATTGTCCGTTCCATAGTCAGCATTATTTAAGGTTAAATTACTCATTATCTGCCTCCTTTTTTTCTTCACCATCATTGGCAGGTTAAATTACATCTTCATCAATATAATCAGCATCTTCAAATATAATTTCCTCATCTGATTCATCCGGTTTGTCATTAATTATATTTTTTAAGCTCTTTTCCGCCAGTTTGCCCGGAAGTATAGCAAAAACATATAACGAAGCTATTGCTCCGGCAAACAAAAATATAATTTTGAATATTGACTTTTTCCTCTTTTCATTCTTTGATTTCCTCATAATTTTTTTTACTTTGCATCAACTGAAACTAACGACAAAGTAAATTTTTCCTCCTTTCATTTATTTATTAAATTTAACTCCATTTTTATAAAATATAAAGGTTTGCAGTGCCACAGACATTCTGATTTTTATTTTGAACCATATTAATAAAAATTGCTTCTCGGAGCAATATGTTATATGGCAGTCCGATAAAATGACCCAAAACAATTAAATTTCAGGGATGCCGGAGTAACCGAAAAATATAAGAATTCTTATTAATATATTCTTTGCTGTATTAATTATAAAATATTCTTTATAATTTGTCAAGAAACTTATTTAAATCTGCAATATTCTGAAAATTGTAACTTTAATTGCCACGTTTTAATTAAAATCCGGTGACCGTTATGTTCATGGAATTTGAACCGGAGGCAAATCCAACCGCCGCAGCAGTGGCTTGCCTCTATATCCGTTTTTTTAGAGATATTTACAGTTGTAATTATATTCTTCCAATGCCTGCATTCTTCTGAAATAGGAACAAAATACGACAAAATCGCCGCACGGACAGCCCTCAGATGGAATGTGCAAAGGGGCGTTGTTGTGATACTCAAATCAGAAAATTCCGTTGTGAGCTAAGGCAAAGCCAAGCTTTTCTGATCTGAAAGTATGGTTGTTATATAGTTATAGGCTTTAACAGGCAGTGTGAGATTTTTTGCAAATTGTCACAGAATGTTAATCCAAAGAATAATCACACAATGCCAAGTCAATTTGCAAACATTACCTTTGACGACATTCTTATATATATCTTTTTAAATATATAATTAATTCATATAATGGAATTTTTAGTTTAATATTATATTTTTCTATATTATATGTAATTATGCTATAAAAACTGATTGACTTTTTGTCAATTATTGTTGACTTTTGTTTGCTTTAATAGTATACTCATTTATAAGGGAAAAAAATACGTATATTATGTTTATATACTAAAGAGGTAAATTCAATTGCAATCCATCTGAGAGGTGAAGGGCATGATAAGCTACGGTGCAATGTCACGGCTTGGCACAAGAGCAAGAAACGAAGACAGCTTTAAAATCTGGAAAAGTGGGGAACGCTATATGTTTGCTCTTGCTGACGGGCTGGGAGGTCACAAAATGGGCGATATGGCTTCACGGCTTGTTGTTGAAACAAGTGCATATATTGCAGAGATCCATAATGATGATGAAACCCTCCTTGACAGGTGCTTTATGGAGGGACAGAAAAATCTTGAGGCGGAACAGAGACTTAATAATCTTATAAACGATATGAAAACAACTCAGGTTTTGCTTTATATAAACAATAACACGGCGAGATGGGCGCATGTGGGAGATTCAAGGCTGTACAGGTTCAGTACAGGCATTTTTCCCAAAATGGCAGAAAGAACCCTTGACCACAGTGTTGTGCAGAATATGGTTCTTGCAAGGCAGATAAAGGAAAAGGACATACGTTTTCACGAGGACAGAAACATTCTTCTTAAGGTTATGGGTTCAGAATGGGATACACCCAAATATACCCTCCACAAAAGCATACAGCTTAATAAAAATGACAGCTTCCTTCTTTGCACCGATGGCTTCTGGGAAATGATAACCGAAAAGAGAATGCTTGCTCTTCTTAAGAAATCTGCAACGCCCGATGATTGGCTCAGAATGATGGAGCAGGAGATCCTTAAAAATGTAGGCTCAGGCGATTGTGATAATTATACGGCAATAGCTGTTTTTTGCAGATAGGGAGATAGATATGGCAATTATAAAGTGCAGCAAAGGACATTATTATGATGATTCCAAATATGACGAATGCCCCATGTGTATGAGAACGGAAAAAAGCAATGCTTCTGACGAAAGGACTATAGCCCTTTTTTCTCAGGCTAAATCCCCATCTGACGACAGCAAAACAGTTGCCCTCGCATACAAGAGGACGGGCTGCGACCCTGTTGTGGGCTGGCTTGTCTGCACGGAGGGATCTGAAAAGGGCAGAGATTTCAGAATACATTCGGGAAGAAATTTTATAGGCAGAGCTATGACAAATGATATTTATCTGCCCTCTGACATCTCTATAAGCAGAAAGCATGAGGGCTGCATAATATACGAGCCAAAAAAGAATTCTTTCATTATTATGAATGGTGAGGGCGCAGCTATATATGTAAACGGCAGTCCTATTGACAAGCCTTATATACTTAAGGATTATGATGAAATAAGTATAGGCTCTTATAAATTTGACTTTGTGGCTTATTGCAGGGAGGATAAAAAATGGTAAAGAAATTAGGCTTTTTTCTTCTTGTTTTAAATTTTGCCTTTTTAATTAATATGCCGGTTTTTGGGGCTGAACTTAGCAGCTTTTCTTTGTGTGACACAATTTACAGCAAGCCGGAAATTGTTCAGTATTTTTTTGCGGACAACACCGACAACTTAACCGCCGAGGCTCTCCTCGAAAAGGAACAGCTGAGTATTGAAAAAATATGCAGTGCAAAGGAAACGGGAATCACAACAAATTATATTTATCTTGTAGATGAATCCACATCTATGTCAGGTGCTGAAATGAGCGCCATAAAGGCATCTCTTTACAACCGCATCGACGAGCTGGAGGCAAATGAAACAATGTCTCTTATTGCATTTGGCGAAAACATAGATATAAAGACAGAACACAGCAGCGATAAAAACGAGCTTAAAGGCAGCGTTGACACCCTTATAAACAACAAAGAGGGCACTGTATTTTTTGACGCAATAAAGAAAGCCTCCGAAATATGCCGTGTAAAGACGAATGAAAGAAATATTGTAATTATAATATCAGATGGAATCGATTTTAATGTAGGCGGATATACCTATGAGGAGGTTGAAAAATATGTCAGAACCTCCGGTCTTACACTTTTTGCCGCAGCTTTCGGAACTATGGAAAGCGAATACATAGACAAATTCGGGCAGCTTGTAAGAGAAAGCTCCGGACTTATTGAGGTGTGTCAGTCCGAAACAGCAGACTCAGCCCTTGCAAAAATCACACAAAAAACGAGAGCCGGTTATGCTATTGTTATGTCAAGCAAAAATAATCTTACTCCCGAAGATGGGGAAAAGCTTATTATTAATTTTTCATCAGACGGCAAGCAGCTTTCCCTCGAAAAAAGGCTCTATTCAAAGGGTTGGGTAAAGGATGAGCTGGCTCCGCAGATGGTTTCCTTAAAGCTTTCAAGCGCAAATTCTCTTTCTGTCACATTCAGTGAAAGCGTGGTAGGCGCAGATAATCCTGCCAATTTCAAAGTAACCCTCAATAAAATACACGAACTGGCTCCCGACGGCGTGGCTTATAATGCAGATACAAACACAGCTGATCTTGTTTTTGGCAGCGGCATTTTTACAGGTGAGTATTCCATAAGCTGCCCAAACATTACAGACAACAGTATGGAGCATAATGCAGTCGGGGGAGAAATTTCCGAAAGATTTCATGGAATATCCTATGAAGCCTATATGCTGAGAGAGGCAGTGGCGTCTTATTGGCTGTTTATTGTGCTGATTATGCTTGCAGGGGCAGGAATTATAGCTTATATAGTAATAAACCGCCGAAAGGGAATAGTTATACACGAAAAGAAAATGGTATTCCGTGACAATATGGTAGATAAGGAAAGAATAATTACTCCTGAAATAACAAATATATGCCTTATTGTTACAAACGCTTCAGGTCTTAACAAAAGAATAGAGATGAAAATGCACAAGAGCATAATCGTAGGACGAAGCAGTGTCTGTGATTTGTCCTTTGACGATCCTCTTCTTTCGCGTCAGCATTTCGCAATAGAGGAAAACGACAATGTATTTACTGTTATGAATTTAAGCTCTACAAACGGGACTCTTTTAAACGGTGTAAAGGTGACGGGCAAATACAGGCTCAGGGAGGGAGACGTAATAGAAGCGGGAAATGAAAGATTTATTTTTATGAACAAATAAATGCAGGAACGGAAAGATTTATATGAGCAATATTTATACTGAAAGATTTTGTCATAATTGTTTTGAAGCACTGAGCATAGATGACGTCTGTGAAAAATGCGGATATGACAATAAAAAAGACATTGAGACGGAGCTTTCTCTTGCTCCGGGCAAAATACTTGACAACAGATATATTCTGGGCAGAGTACTGGGCATTGGAGGCTTCGGAATAATCTATAAGGCAATAGATATAGAAAAAAACCTTATTATTGCCATAAAGGAATGTGTGCCCTGCAATATGGTTTACAGAGATATAGAGGGTGATGAGCTTGTAGCAAAGACAGCTGAGTATAAAATCCTTTTTGACGAAGGGCTTGACTGCTTTATGGACGAAGCAAATTTTCTTGTCAGTCTCAGAAGAGCCCCTCATATTGTGGAAATGTATGACTGCTTCAGTGAAAACAATACTCTGTATTTTACAATGGAATTTGTAAACGGACCGGTTTTGGGAGATTATGCCTTCGGCAATCTCAAAAAGGCTTATGATATGCTTATTGAAACATCTTTGGCTCTTAAGTCTGCTCACAGCCGGAACATAGTACACAGGGACATAAGCCCTAACAATATAATTGTGAGAAACGATGGTTTTATTAAAATCATAGACTTCGGAAATGCAAGGTTTTTCGGCAAGGCAAACAGAAATGATGATAAGCTTGTTCTTAAGCCGGGTTTTTCTCCGCCGGAGCTTTATATGAAAACAAATGTAGCAGGTCCCTGGACAGACATATATTCTTTGGCGGCTACATTCTATACTCTTGTTACAAAGGCAAAGCTGCCCAAGGCTAATAAAAGAATAAACGGAACACCTATAATACCTATAAGAAATTTTGTGCCTGAAATAGACTATGGTCTTGAAGTGGCAATAAACAGAGCGCTTAATCTTGACTATGCGAAAAGACAGAAAAGCTTAGATGAATTTCTGGACGATATAAGAAACATCAAGAGATTTATAGATGTTCCTACCGAATATTACAATGTGGAAAATAAGGTTTTTGCCGACAGTACAAACGTATATGCCAACACCGGTGATTACAGAAATTACAATAAAGCGGCGGAAAGGATAAACCGCAAAAGAAGAAATCCTACAAACAAAGGCAAGGGTTTCAATACGGTTAAAAAGAAAAGGTACTCTTATGTAGAGTCATATGACGGAAGTCGCTATATAATAAGCGATATAAGGGAAATTGTTATCGGAAGAAACCCCGGCACCTCCCATATTGTAATAAATGATGAAAAAATAAGCAGGCGGCACTGTGTGGTTGAGGTAAATTCGGCGAAGAGGGAATTTTATATTACTGACTGGTCTGAAAACGGAACTTACCTGTCAAACGGTTTGAGAATACCCTCCGGAGTAAAATACAAGCTTATGTCAATGGATGTGTTTTACGTATATTCTTCAAAATACAAATTCAAGGTGGTAATATAAAATGAATATAATCATAAAAATGCTTGTAATTCTGGCTGTTATAATGGCAATTATATTTGTGGTTCTGCTCTGCGGCAGAATAAGAGAGGCTGTATGGGAAAGAAGAAGGCAGCGCAGAAAAAAGCTCATAGAAACGCAGGTTGAGGACCTGAAAACCCTTGTCCACGGAAATATAGCTGACAAAAGCGACAAAATAGAGGTTTTCGGCTCTCAGATTTTAGGCACCCGCAGCGACCAGCAGGATTCTTATTATATGTCCGGCAGCGGAGAGTTTGACCTCATAAAAAAGTCGTATGTTGCAGCGGCAGTCTGTGATGGTATGGGCGGCTTAAGCTCCGGTGAGGCAGCGGGAAAAATTGCCGTAAACTGCATTAAAAACGGCTATGAAAGCTTTATAAGAAAAGATGACAAATCAGACGTGCCCGCTTTTCTGAGGGAAATTGTATTAAATGCAAACAACGCCGTAAACAAGTATGGCAAGGAAAACTGCGGCAATGAAATGTGTGGCACAACAATGTCTCTTGTTTTTCTTGTAAACAACTATATGTACTGGACCTCCGTAGGCGACAGCAGAATTTACATTATAAGGGATGATCAGATCATTCAGATTACAAACGACCATAATTATATGTATATTCTCAATCAGAAAATAAAGGAGGGAACTATGACAAGAGAAGAAGCTATGAACGAGCCAAATAAAGAGGCGCTTATAAGCTTTATAGGTATGAATGAGCTTGATATAATTGACCTCAGCCAGACTCCCTTTACGCTTCTTCCGGGAGATATTGTGCTTATTTGCAGTGACGGTCTTACAAAGGTTATGACAGACACAGAGATCTGTGAGTATGTAAGGGGCATGAGCGGCAATCCAAAGGAGCTTGCTGAAAATCTTCCGATAGTTGCCTTTGACAAAAATGACGGAAGTCAGGACAATACTACCGTTGTTGTTATTTCATACAGATGAGTATGCTTTTAATGTAAAGCATTCGCATATATAAATTTAAAAGAAAGGATGATAATTTCATGAACTTAAAAAGATGCGGCAACGGTCATTTTTATGACAGCGACAGATATGAAGTCTGTCCTCATTGCCAGTCGGCCAGCGGCTTTTCAAAGGAGAGCGTTACCGTTCCGTTAAAGCCTGACGATGTTGTAACGACACCGCTCTCAATTTCCGCTTCATCGGAGACAGTGACGGTTCCTGTTTCAAATGCGGGAAAAACAAGCGGCAGCAGCGGAGATGACCAGAAAACTATTTCATATTCAAGTCAGGCTATAGGAACGGAGCCTGTTGTAGGCTGGCTTGTAATCACCGAAGGACCTGACCTTGGCTGTGACTTCAGACTGAAAATGGGAAGAAACTTTATTGGCAGGTCAAAGACCATGGATATCTGTCTCCAGCACGACAACACTGTTTCAAGAGAAAAGCACGGAGTTGTGGTTTATGACCATAAAAGCTGTACCTTTATTGTGCAGCCGGGAGAGTCCAAGGAGCTTTGCTATTTAAATAATGAAGTTGTCCTTGTACCCCAGAAGTTAAAGCTGAACGATGTTATATCTGTAGGCGAAACTGATCTTATGTTTGTTCCCTTCTGCTCAAAAGACGGCTTTATGTGGGACAAAAGAAATAATAAAAAGGAGTGAGTAAAAATGTATTATGGTTATGGCGGAAATGCAATTGATGAATTAAATGGCTTTATGGACACTCTCACGGGTATAATGAATACTGTAGGGGGGCTTGCTACCTTTCATAATATTATAGGCTTTATTTTAGGCATAGGTGTGGCAATATTATGTTATATAGTTTATAGCTATATTTATATGTTTCAGGGGCGCAAAGTAGGTCTTAACAACGACTGGTTTGCCTACATACCTATTGTAAGGACGATTTACAGAATTGATATGATAGGAGAAGCACGCTGGAAAATGATTTTCATAGGAGGCGTTGCTTCTATAATAAAGCTTGTTCTGTTTTTTATACTTTTCTGCTTTCTTGAGTCAGGCAGTACGATAATGACGATTTTATTTGACATAATCGTACTTGCTTTCTTTGGAGTATGCCTTTTTATAAATTACGGATTTAACCGTAAATTTTATGCACGCTTTAATTTTAACGAGCATTTTGCCCTTGTGGACCTTACTGCAGGGCTTGCAGCACTCCTTAGCATAATATGCTTGACAGGCGGCTTTATTCCTCTTATATTATTCGGCTGGTGGCTTCCTCTGGGAATAATCTCCTTAAGCAAGATTTACACAGGCGTATTCGATTTTATAACTGCTTTTGACAACAGATGTGTGCCTAGAAATGTAATTGACCCCAACGGATCAGGTAAAAAAATTGTTCCTAAGACAAATGCCGGAAAAATGGTGTGTACAGCAGGTATGTATAAGGACGCTGTATTTGATGTTGAGTCTGATTTTGAAATGATTATAGGAAGAGATTCCTATTTTTCAAGTATTGTAATCAACGAAGGAGCAGACAATATAAGCAGAAAGCACTGCGGCATAAGGTATAACAAATCTACAAAAGACTATACCATAACCGACTATTCTTCAAACGGCACTTATATTGCAGACACTAAGGAAAGACTTAAGCCCAATACTCCAAAAACTCTTCCAAAGGGTACAAGCATTTATTTGGGTAATATGAACAACAGGTTCAAGCTGCTGTGATTATATTTAAATGGGTGCATAGGCTTGCTTATGCACCCGTTTTTGTTAAGGAGGGGTGCAAATGTTTGAAAATATTTGCCTGAATTGTTTTAAAGACAATGGGGGATATGACGTATGCCCTCATTGCGGATTTGTAAAGGGAACCCTGCCTGAGCAGGAATATTATCTTTATCCGGGCACAATTCTCAATGAAAGATATCTTATAGGTACTGTGCTTGGCTTCGGCGGCTTTGGCATAACCTACAAGGCGTGGGATATGAAGCTTGGCTCTGTGGTTGCGGTGAAGGAATTTTATCCTGCCGGTCTTGTAAACAGAGTGCCGGGCACAAGTGAGGTTCTGGTTTTTGACGGAAAAGAAAAAACAAACTTCAGAGAAGCTCTTGAAAGATTTTTGGACGAAGCAAAAAATCTTGCCCAATTTAACGGGCGTGCAAATATTGTAAATGTTTTCGGATATTTTGAAGAAAACAATACGGCTTATTATGTTATGGAATTTCTTGACGGAATTTCCCTTAAGGACTATATAGAGAAGAATGGAAAAATGACTGTAGACGTTGCTGCGGCTGTAATTCTTGACCTCTTAAACGGTATAGGAGAGGTTCATGAAAAGGGAATACTCCACAGAGACATAGCTCCTGACAACATTATAATAACAAATGACGGAGTTGTAAAAATTCTTGACTTCGGCAGCGCAAGATTTTCGGCGGTCCACAGTGAAAAAACACTTTCCGCGTTTATAAAGCCCGGCTATGCCGCTCCCGAGCAGTATGCCTCAAACGGCAAACAGGGCGTGTGGACAGATATCTACGGATTGGGCGCAACACTGTATTATGCTGTAACAGGCGTTAAGCCCGAAGAATCAACCGACAGACGGACCGATGATAAGCTTAAGCGCCCAAGTGAGCTTGGCATAGATCTGCCTGTAGAAATTGACAAATCCATAATGAAGGCTATGGCTATAGAAACAGAATTCAGATTCAAGTCGGTGGACGAATTTATAGCCGCTATACAGGGTGATTATGAAATAGAATATCCTGATGTAGAAATAAAAAAGAGAAAGAAAAAAAGGATCATTCTTGCAAGTATTTCGGCAGCCTGCTTTATAGCCGCAATTGCTTTTGTTGTGTTTATATATAATTATCTTAGGGTTGACCCTTACGAAAATATAAAAGACAAATCTGACCTTTTAGTGTGGGTTTATGTGGACAATAAAGACTATAACCCCGGAATGTCTTATTTGCCTGACGACTTTAAAAGTAAGGTAATGGAAAACAAGGCGGATCAGTACGAAAAACAGAAGGAAGCTTATGAAAATCTTATGGCTGCCTTTAAGGACTATATGAAGCAGTACGCCGATATAAATACAAATATTCTTGTATTTGACTCAAAGGAAGGCTATGAAGAGTCACTTCTTGAGGCTGCCGAAAAGAATGAGCTTCCCGATATGTTCTATGTGGCGGGGGTTTATAATGATATTTCCGACAAGTGCAAGGCTGTTGATGAAATTGAAAATATCTTTTCGGGGGACTCCCTTAATTTTATAGATGAGGAAAGCTACGCAAAATATTACCCCGACAAAAAGCTTGTTCCCTTGGGCTTTAACTCCCCTGTCGTATATGTGAATAAGTCTCTTATCTCAGACTACAACATTTCCCCCGATATGATTTCAGATGAGTTTTCTTCTGTTGAGCAGTTTGAGGCTCTGGACAAATATGCGGGAGAAAGCAAAATCACAAGCACAAGTAAGGGTGTTGAAACCATTTCAAGAGCTTTCGGAATAGATGAAAGCGCTTTCGGAGAGCTTGTGGCTCTGTATGGTTCGCCCTTGGGAGAGGGAGAAAACAAAACACAGTTAAGTGGTGAAAATGTCAAGCTTATTTCCCGTTTCAAAAATACATATGAGGAAAATGAGTTTAATCCTGCCGTTACTGTTTCCAAATATTTCTATCTGGGACAGCTTGCGTGTATGGCAGGCGACACCTCTGTTTTTGAATATGTAAACAACTACCTGGGCGGAAATTATGACGCAATACCCGTCACAGACAACGGACGCTATGCCATAAGGTTCTGCACGGAGATAGCCTTTAATTCAGAGCTTGACGAAAATTCCGAGCTTCTGGCAAGGGCATTCGCCGAATATCTTCTCAGTGACGATGGACAGCAATATATAAACTCCGTAGTGGGAGCCTCACTTCCTATAAACAAAGATATAATTAAGGAATATGCCGATAGTGTAAATCCCAATCTTTCATTTATAAGCAGCATAGGAAATGATATTGTGGCTATAGGTCAGAGCAAGTTTGATGGCGACAAGCTGAGTGAAGAGGCCTATAATGACTACTGCGGCGAAGATGTGCCTATACCCGTACCCGTGACAGATGTCACAGGCAGCTAAATGACTGGAGGTTATTTATGATAAGATGTACCGGCTGTATGAGAGAATATGCAGATGATCTTAAAATATGTCCTTATTGCGGCACATTCAGTTCAACTCCGGCGGAAAAGAGATATCATCTCCGCACGGAAACAAAGCTTGTTGACAGATATATTGTAGGCAAGGCTGTAAATGAGGACAATGTAAATATAAAGTATATAGGCTTCGACCTGAAGAAAGACAAAAAGGTTTTCATATATGAATTTTATCCAAAAGGGATCGTTTTAAGAAGCAAAGAGAGCAATCTTATACAGTTTCAGACGAATCTCAAAACAAACCTTTTCGGAAACGGGCTAAGGGAGTATATCAACGAAATAGAGGCGCTGAAAAAACTGTCGGATACCAAAGAGGGCAAAGTAGGTATTGAAAGAATAACAGACTGCTTTGTAGACAACAACACCTGCTATACTGTGTGCCGGTATGAAGAATACTCCACGTTGGGAAAAGAACTGAACGAAAACGGTCAGTATGACGAAAAGTTCTCCCGTGTTATTGCGAAAAACCTTGTAAAAACACTGGCAGCTATACACAGCAGCGGAATCGTTCTCGGAAATATATCGCCTGAGCATATTGCTGTTACTGAGGATGGGGGCTTCAAGTTTATAGATTTTGGAGTCAGCGCCCTTACAAATGCCGCAAACCTTAAAATATACAATCCCATATATTCACCTCCCGAAGCAATCGACAGCAACGGCGTGCTCACGAAAAGCTCCGATGTGTATTCCATGGGCTGTCTTTGCTATAAGCTTATTACAGGCGTAAATCCTTACCCCGTACTCCAGCGCCGCAGCGGAAAGAAAAATATAAGCATAAGAGGTCTGGGCATTAAGGTCGACAGAGGCTTTGACAATGCCGTTATGAACGCTATGAACCTAAGCCCCAAAGACAGATATGAAGATGCGGGGGAGTTTCTTGGCGCTCTTAAAAACAAAAACACAAAGAGAAAGGGAAATGAAAACAAGGCGGACTTTACAAAGGCTGTTCCCGTACTTTTGGCGACGACCTTCGGTATATGTATATTGTCGATTATTGCGGCGGCTGCTCTTTATATAAACAAGGGGCAAAATGACACTGTGGTGACGGAAAATACAACACAGACAACCGTAATACAGGAGACTACTACCGCAGCTCAGACTACCACTGCTGATGAAGAAACCTCCACCGAAAGCACTTCGTCCACTGAAACAACCACAGTAAGCCGGACTTCAACGGAGAAAGCTACTCAGAAATCTGCATCTGCTGAAAATGCAAATAATGCGGAAAAGACTAAAACCAATACAAATCATAATTCCGGAAATTCAAATAATAACAACACCGGCGCCAAGCCCAAGACGGATATCACGGCAGGCAGCACAAACAACAGCGGCTCAGACAAGACTTCATCAGATATAAAAACAGAGCCTGCCGGTGAAGTTATGGCTGCTGCCCCCAAGGCGACAGCCAATGCCGGAGAAACTGCAGCAGACACGCCTGCGCCGCAAAATTCCGATCCGTCAGAAGAAAAAGAGAGTGAGCCTGCGCCGCCCCCTGAATGGGAGCCTCCGGCACCTCCGGAGTTGTATGACACTCCTATTCACTGATATTGTAAAGAGCTTTGGTTTTAATTGTGTACACAAAGAGGTGAAACTATGGAAAGATGTTTTAAATGTATGAAGGAATACGATGGGGAACAGGGCAAGTGTCCTCACTGCGGCTATGACAATAATCAGAAGCCGTCCGAGCTTTATCATATTGTGCCCGGCTCCATACTTGAAGGCAGATATATGATAGGCTGCTGTGTAGGTCAGGGCGGCTTTGGCATAACCTACATAGGCTGGGACCTGCAGCTTGAAAGAAAGGTGGCTGTAAAGGAATATTTCCCCAGTGATTTTGCAACCCGTGCCTATGGCGACCAGAATCTTACCATTTATAAAGGAGAAGCCGGAGAACAGTTTTCCAGCGGTCTTAAAAGCTTTATAGATGAAGCACAGCGACTGGCAAAATTCAATGGCATAAAGGGAATTGTCGATATTTATGATACCTTCATAACAAACAACACAGGATATATAGTTATGGAATTTCTTTCGGGTATTTCCCTTAAGGATATGCTCAAAGCAAACAAATTTCTTGACTATCCGACAGCAAAGGAAATTATTGTCGAAATGCTTTATATACTTAAGGAAGTACATAAGGACGGCATAATCCACAGGGACATAGCCCCTGACAACATATTTATTACAGACAGCGGAGAATTTAAGCTTCTGGACTTTGGTGCGGCAAGATATGCAACCACGACCCATTCAAAGAGCCTTTCCGTAATTCTCAAGCCGGGATATGCCCCCGAAGAACAGTACAGGAGCCACGGCAATCAGGGTCCGTGGACAGACATATATGCCCTTGCCGCAACTTTCTATAAGCTGATTACGGGCATTACACCGCCCGAAGCTATGGAGAGAAGAACAGGGGACAACCTTGTGCCGCCTTCAAAATTAGGGGTACAGATGCCTAAGAATGATGAAATTGCCCTCCTTAACGCTCTTAATATTCTCCCCGAAAACAGAACCGCCAATGCTCAGGAATTTCTTGACGCTCTGGGAGGAAAAAAGGTAACAAGAAAAAAGGAGAGAAATCTTTACACCGACACGGGCAAGATGTATAAATTCGTGGCTCCCCTTGTTTCAGTCAGCGTACTTATAGTTGTTGTTTTTCTTGCCCTTATAAAGCTTAAGGTTATAGACCTTAATTATTGGGGAGAGGTAATAAAGCAGCAGGCAAAGCTGCCCGATGGATATGCAATTGTAAGAAATGTAGTCGGTCAGAAGGATGTATATGCCATAGAACTTCTGGATAAAGATGGTTTTGAGGTGACTATGGGAGAGTCCTATTACAGTGACACGGTAGACGCAGACTATGTTGTGGCACAGACGCCTGTAAACACTGCAGAAAAAGCCGGCGAAAAGGACATTATGCTTGTAGTGAGCAAGGGCGCAAAGACCGCCTCCCTTGGTTTATTCAAGGGAAGAAGCCTTACCGAGGTGGCAGCAGAGCTTGATGTTCTGGGATTTTACAACGTAAACAGCGTTGAGGGAACAGAAAACAAGCTTATTAAGGGCAGTATCGAAAAAATTGAAATTGACGGCAAAGAGGTCGGCGAAAATGAGGAATTCAAGCTGTCCTCCAACGTTATTGTCTACGTTTCTACGGGAGAAAATTATGTCATAGACAAGACAAATAAGGTTAAGGTTCCAAGCTGGGTAGGCAAAAAATACTCCTCTGTTACAGGAAGTATAACAAAGAGCAAGCTTGCTGTAGGCTATGTAAAGGAGGAATACAGCGATAAATATGATAAGGGTGTTATTATAAGCCAGAATCCCATAAACACTGAGGTAAACGAAGGCACAAGAATTAATTTTGTAGTAAGTAAGGGTAAAAAATCTACAAAAGCAACTGTGCCCAATGTAAAATACAGCAGCGAAAGCGCTGCAAAATCAGAAATTCTGGCCGCAGGTCTTAGCGTGGGCGGAATTTCTTATGAGTATAGCGACAGTGTGAAGCAGGGATTGGTAATATCTCAGAGTCCGGCAGCAGGAAAAACAGTTTCTGTAAACTCAGGCGTAAGCATCGTAATAAGCAATGGACGCAAGCCTGAGCAGCCTAAGCCCACTCCTACTCCTGCGCCCACACCCACACCATCTGAGCATGACTATATTCTTCCGCCTAAAAAGGAGGCAGAACCTCAACCACCGATAGGAATAACTCAACCAAAGGAAGAAGAGGAAAGAAAGGTTATAGAGCCGGAAAGGATCACTCTGAGCAAGTCAAGAATAGATGTAGAACCGGGGGACAAAGTAACCATAGCGGCTGACGTATATCCTGAGTTTGCGGACAATACAAGAGTATCGTGGAGTGTAAATGGCTCTATAGGCAAGAGCATATCCTCCGACACAAGGACAATAACCCTTGACTGCTACAGAGAGGGCAGGTTTGTAGTTACTGCAAGCACAATTAACGGACTTATAGACGAGTGTATAATTGAAGTTGAAAGTTTGGATGTTCCCGTTATGCCTGATGACCCTGATGTGGAGATCGAAGTTGGACGGGAAGAGCCGGAAATAAGGCATCCCGTCAGTGTTTCATCTGACAGATCGAGCCTTTCAGGCGGAGAATCTACGGTAGTCAGGGCGAGCTGTGATGCCAACGTAAGCTGGGAAACAGACGGTCCTTTGGTTTCGATATCGGTAAACGGCAATGAAGCATATATTACGGCCAATTATGACTATGAGGGTACGGCGGTAATTACAGCCACATCGCCTACAGGAGAATCCGATTCATGTAGGATATCGATAATATATGCGCCATCGCACATAGAAGAACCTGAGCCGCCTCCGGAAGAACCTCCGCAGGAAGATGTTGAAGAAGTTGAAGTTCCTGCCGATGGAGGCGACGCTGTCTCCGGTGAAGTTGACAGCAGCAACAATGGCGATTACGGAGCAGAGGTCTACGCTGAATAAAGCTAAATTTATTAATTGATCGGGAAGTAAGTTCAAATCATTTCTGAGGCAGCAGTAACTTGCTTCCCGATTTTATGTTCTGAGAAATATTTTTTTCAGAATTTATGCGGGAATGGGTCGGTTAAAGAAACTGCGGAGCCTGCCGGAGCATCAAAGGATATGCAAATTTTTTAATCAGATCAATATTTTAAAGCTGCAATTTCCTGTGTTGTTTTATGTCAATTGATGTTGAAGATATTGGTTCATTCTGATATAATTAAGTGAACTTCAATTGTTTAGTGTGAATTTGTGGGGGAAAATATGTTTGATTTTGGAATTATAAATGAGGAGCAAAAGCAGGTTGTTCTGAATTGTGAAGGTCCTGTGCTTGTTATTGCAGGACCGGGAACAGGAAAAACCTTTACAATCGTAAAAAGGATAGCTTATCTCGTAAAGGAAAAGAGAGTAAAGCCTGAGGAAATAATGGTTGTTACTTTTACGGAAAAGGCGGCAAAAGAGCTTATCACAAGAATAGCAAATGAATTTATTGATATGGAAGCAGACATAAACATACATGATATGTATATAGGCACCTTTCATTCGGTCTGTCTGCGCATTCTGAAAGAGTTTGACAGCAAGGCCGCCGAGGACTGTGAAATTGCAGACTCCTTCAGACAGGTCTATTTCGTATGCAGAAATATAGACTCCTTCCGCACCTTCAAAGATTACAAAAGGCTTATTACAGGCTCCTCCGACTGGGAACAGGCACAGGAAATCTGCAAATATGTAAATAATGTTATGGAGGAGCGAACCGATATAAGGGCGCTGGAGGAATGCCCCGATGAGGACGTCAGGTTTCTCGGGAAAATAGTCTCAAAATACAGAGAGATGTTTAAAAGGGCGGGACTTATGGATTTTTCGGCGATCCAGACAATGACTCTTGAAATGCTTGATAATAATCCTGAAATATTAAGGGAGCTTAACGACCGCATAAAATATATAATGGCAGACGAATATCAGGATACAAACCACATACAGGAACAGCTTTTGGACAGACTGGCAGGAGCAAGAAAAAATCTGTGCGTAGTAGGCGATGACGATCAGGGTATGTACAGGTTCAGAGGGGCAACAATAAGAAATATACTCGAATTTCCTTCAAAATTTGAAAAGGATAAATGCCGTATAATTCACCTCAACAGAAATTACCGCTCAGAGCCTGACATTATAAGACATTACAGCAGGTGGATGGAAAATGCAGACGGAATAAATCTTTTTAATTGGGATAAATATCGTTTTTCCAAGAATATTACGGCCGCAAGTGATAATGTAACAAACGAAAAGGCTGTTTTTGCCTGCGGAGGAACTGAGGAGAGCGAACATAAGGATATTTTTGAGCTTATAAACTATCTTAAGGAAAACGGAGCCATAACCGACTATAATCAAGTGGTTTTGCTTTTTAAATCCGTAAAGGGAAGTGAAGCTAAGGGGCTTGCCAATTTTCTTGAAGAAAAAGGCATACCCGTATATTCGCCGCGCTCAGAGATGTTTTTTGAAAGAGATGAAATAAAGCAGATCATAGGCTGTCTGATAAGATGTTTCCTGTCCTACGCCGTAGGGCTTAAGAAAAATGAATATGCCATATCCTCAGAGCTTCGTAATTATTATAAAGTGTGTATAAAGGCTTCGGAAGAAATAATAAAAACAAGTCCTGAGCTGGCGGCTTACATACAGAATACGGCAACAGAGATAAAGGAGCTTAAGGAAGAAAGCGGAACCGATCTTTCCGGCATATTTTACAGATTAATAGCCTTTATGCCATTCAGAAAATATATTGATATAAGTATGAAAGAAAACGCTGTAAGGCTCAGGGCGGCAAGAAATCTGGCGACCTTTTCCGTTATACTTTCAGACTTTTCAAGACTTCATAATATGTATGACATAAGCGGAAAAAATAAAACGGCTATGGCATGTGAGCTTTTCAATGTATATATAAAATATCTCTACATCGATGGAATAGGCGAATATGAGGACGCCGCGGAGTTTGCCCCCAACGGCTGTATTTCGTTTATGACGATCCATCAGTCAAAGGGACTTGAATTCCCTGTGGTTATTGTAGGCTCTATGAACAGCAAACCAAAAAAACAGACAAATTTGCTTATGCAGTCAGTGGAAAACTATATGGGGCGCACCCCTTACGAGCCTCTTGCGGATATAAAATATTTTGACTTCTGGAGACTCTATTACACGGCATTTTCGAGAGCCAAAAATCTGCTTGTTCTCTCATTCAGAAGCAGCAAAAGCAAGTATTTTGAAACATACAGGGAGAGACTGCCTCATACATCACAATACAGTGTGAAAAAACCTTTCGCCGATGTAGAAAGCAAAAGCTTCAAAAGGGTATATTCCTTCACCTCCCACATTGCCGTATACGAGGACTGCCCCACCCAGTATAAATATTTCAAAGAGCTTGGTTTTGCCCGCAGAAGAATACACCACACCTCTGTAGGCTCTCTCATACACGCTTCATTTGAAAATATGAATAAACGTATAATAGAGGGCAGGGACGTAAACGAAACAGAAATAAAGGAGCAGTTCAGACTGAATTATGAGACTGTCAGACGGGAAACAGGCTGCATTCTTTCAGAGGAGGAGTATGAAAACGCCCTTTCTCAGGTTATAAGATATTACAGAGGCAATAAGGCGACATTTGGAAAGGTGTGGAAGTCTGAGGAGGAAATCCGACTTGTCCACAAGGACTTTATACTTCAGGGAATTGTGGATCTGATAGAAAGGGACGGAGACAGCCTTAAAATAATAGACTACAAAACAGGTCCTAAGCCCGACTTAAGCAGAAATCCCGAAAGAATATCCCACTACCGCCGTCAGCTCGAAATATATTCTTACCTTGTGGAAAGACAGTTTGGTATAAAAGTAGGCAGTATGTACCTCTGTTACACAAGCAGCAGTGAAAATCCCTATATAAAGCTGGAGCGGAAACGGGAAGATGTGGAAGGTATGCTTGAGGAAATTACAGAAACAATTAAAAAAATAGAAAATAAGGATTTCGAAGAAAAAGCAAAACACAGCTTCGCCTGCGAATACTGCGCTATGAAGTATGTATGCAAAAACTCCTTCTGAAAAAAGGCGGAGCCGTTAATCAGCTCCGCCTTTTTATATCAGCAGCCTTGTGATAAATCTGCAAATGCTTCAAATTCATTAAAACCGAAAATTGAGTTTATATATTTGTCTGACAGGTCAAAAGGAAGAGGCTTGTCGATGGGATAAAGCTCCATTATTTCATAACAGTGGTAAAGACCGCCTCCTACCGCCATTTCCCACTCTGACTTACTGGCTCTTATCATATCACACCAATAGTATTCTTCTCTTTCTGCTTCGTAAGCAAAAAAAACATCCTGTAGGAAATGGTATTCACTGGCTCCTTTTTTAGGTATAAGGTATTCAAGCTCTCCGTAACGCTCAGGCTCTTTCTGAGCCATTTTTAACACATACTTGCCGAAACTAAAATAACCGCCGGACATTTTAGGTTTCGAATAATCAAGCCCTTCCTTCATTTCGCTCTTGAGTTTCTTTCTGGAATCTATGATTTCATCAGCAAGAAAGTCAAGTCCTGCGTAGCTAAGCTCTGAGTAACTTAATTCATCAACATCGGCATATTCATTAATATACCTGTTGTAAAGCTCAAACAAAGCCTTTGCTTCTTTCATGGGTATATTGCACTTCATTACATAAAGCTCCTGAACCCATCTTGTATGGTCGCCGCTTAAAAAGCAGATCAAACAGCTATTTTCCGAGGGATCTCCGCTATTACCTTCATTTAGTTCTGTAATATGAATTTTTAATTCAACATAAACACTGGCTCTCTTATTTGGAGGAGAATCTATAAAAGTTATTTTTCCGTTGTTTTCTATATTTATAGCTTCCATATCCTCAAGCTTATTCAGAGCTTTCGGTGCTGCAAATTTGCCGACTGCTTGTCCATCTTTGGTAAATACCGAAATATAGCCGTCTTTATTTTTTATTATGACAGAATCTCCATCAGACAAGCCCGAGACAACAGTCTTTGTCGAAACGACCTTAAAACACAAAACGAGCTCTTTCTTTTCGGAGTCATAATTTCCATATTCATGCTTATTGAACAGACTTCTTTCTTTCATATAATCAAGAAGCTTTTCCATAATTTTCCTAACTTCGAGCGGACAATTTTTCATTAAAATTCCTCCTTAAAAAATATTATTTATTATTATGTATATTATTATATCATAACCACATAGACAGAATCTGTCACTTAACAATTTTTTTTATATTTTTACAAAAATATGTTTTGTAAAAATATTATTGGAGATTTTTTTTCAATATGCTATAATATATATCATATTACGCTGTAAAAAAATAAAATACGGCATCCGCTTTTGAAAATATTACAAAAAATTTTGCAGAGTGACAAAATCTGTCTATGTGATCGTGATATAATACTCAATGTAAAATAAAAACATTATAAATTAAGAAAGGAGAAATTATTTATGACATCACTGGAAAACGATCTTCTCACATATCTTCGAGGTATTGAAAAACCTGAAAATATAGGAGAAATAAAAAGGCAAAAACAGTTCAGTGAGATTTCCGACAAACAAATCGCAGAAGCTCTTATGCAGCTCAGGTCTACGAGAGCCGTACATAAAAGCTTAGAAAAAGGAAAGATCTGTTTCAGCGCAAACACGGCAGAAGAGGGGGATGACTACCTCGGTCAAGCAATAGATTTACTTTCCAATTTACAGGCACTTTTTAAATTGTTGTCATAAGCTTTTATGGGACGGGCTATAAGAGCAGAAAGTGTCTGTAAGAAGGAATTGCCCAGGATGGAGAAGTAAGCCGGATCAATTTAAATACGGCAGCATGGAATACTTTTTCTGAATTTCATGTTACAGGAGGAGGTTACATAATTTGGAGTATTTACAGCTTATGGGGATAAAGAATAATGATATTACAAGCTGGGATTTTGAGAGTATAAAGGCGGAGCTTGAGGAAAAGCTTAAGCTTTATGAAAATATTGTATATACTGAAGAAAACCAGAAGGAAGCAAAAAAAGACAAGGCAGAGCTTTCAAGACTTGAAAAAGATATAAATGTCTGCGCCAGGGCTTATAAGGAAAAATGTCTGGAGCCATATAACAGAATTAATATTGAAGTAAAAGAAATTACCAATATTATAAGTAATTACAAAGGTGTAATAGACATAGCCGTCAAGGAATTTGACAACAAGAGAAAAGAGAGCAAAAAAGCCGAAATAAAAGCATATTATGACAAGAAGTCATACAATCTCGGAAACCTTGCGGAAAAGCTTTTTGAGCCTGTTTTTTCTTTGCACCCCAAGTGGCTTAACATAACTACAAGCCAAAAACAGTGGCAGGAGGATGTTCTTTCCGCCATAAACAAAGCCGATAGTGAAATAAAGGCAATAAAGGATATGAATACTCCTTATGAAACCTCCCTTTTGGACGTATACTGCCGGAGTATGTCTTTTGATGAGGTTCTTAAAAAGAAAGAAGAATATACACAGGTGACAGACAGGGCAGGGCTTGATATGACCGCGCCTTTGCCGGAAAAGACCGACAATAATAAAAGGTCGGCTGATTCAGAGGAAGGCACGGTCTTGCGCATATATGCCACACAGAAGCAGCTTGGCAAAATATGCGATTTTATGCAGGCAATAGGCGTGAAATATGATTTTTTATAATTAGGGGGAAATTAAATGGCAATTTGTTTGTTATGCGGAAAAGAGAGCGAATATTTTATATGCAAAAGCTGTGAAGCGGAGGTAAGCCCTGAAAAGCTTTGCAAAGATCTGCTTGATTTCAGCCCTTATTCAGTAAACGATCAACTGTGGAAGGGTATAAGCGACAGGCTTTCCGACCCCTATAATTTAAGGCTTGCTGCCTTTGCCGCCGCCGACCTTCTTCCCTCACCAAAAAAAGAATATATTAAAATATGCTCCATGGTCGGACATTCAAAAGAAGCATCAGTCCTAAGCAAAGAATGGTTCTGTCAGGCTTATAGGGTCTGCACGGAAAACGAGGGTCTTTCGCAGTATGAACTTGACAGGCTCAGGGGGCTTATGCTTATGGAACACCTTCGGGAGTACGAGTACGACGGTGCCGAAAAAATAGCGGAGGAAATAAGAGAACACGAAAATATGCCGCCGCAGGCTTTTCTTGCCCTCAGCGAATATTATTCCAAAACAAGAAGATATGACAGGGCGGAGGAAATACTCAGCCGTATGGAGAAGCTGTATGCAAAAAGCAGTAATCACTCCGCAAACATATACTGGCTAAGAGAAAAAATCAATAAACGACGGGAGCGAAACGCCCACTATATGCCAAGACCCATATCCGGCAAAATCAGATATGCCGAATTTATGAAGTCATTGGGTATAGACGTGGATGTTCCGAAGCCCACAGCAAAAGCGCCCAAGCCCATTCCACGGGATGTATATCCTGATTTTACAGAAAAAACAGAGGCTGATTTTGACAGCTTCACCGCCTTTGACTTTGAAACAACAGGCATCAGCGATTATGACGAAATAGTAGAAGTAGGAGCTGTAAAGGTGGTAAACGGCGTTGTTTCGGAAGAAAAGAAATTTATATTTCAGGAATTTGTTCATCCCTTCAAGCGCCGTATATCTGATGATATAACAAAGCTTACAGGAATAACAAATGAGGATACCAAAGATGCCCGCCGTATGTGGGAGGTTATACCTGATTTTTTAAGGTTTGCAGGCGATGACATACTTGTAGGCTTTAACTGTATAGCTTTCGACTGCAAATTTTTAAAACGTGCAGGAAGATACAGCAATATAATAATCGAAAATCAGGTTTTTGACGTAAGGCGATTTGCTATGAAAAATTTCAGAGAAAAGCCGGAGTTTGACAACAAAACCTCCCTCAGAAGTCTTGGAGAGCTTCTCGGCGTTGAAAATCCCAAAGCCCACAGAGCATTGGCAGACGCCCTGACGACAGCAAAAATTTACCTTAAGCTGAAAGAGCTGCTCCCACATGAGGAAGATATTGAAAATCTGTTTGACGATGTAGACGACTGGGATTAATACGGGGTATATGGATAAAAACATTCCGGATTATTGATATATACAACAGACTTAAAGAAGGCAATGTAATAGACAAAAACCACAAGACGGAAAAGTTCGGTGTAAACGCCGGTTCCATACCAAAGGATATGTACGGCGGTGAAGATGCAAACATTTGACCTGGTGGACAGGGCGATGTAATAGAGTTGTCAAGCAATACGTAAATATATAAGAAAAAAGTCATAAACAAGGGGCGGCGTTATTTTCTGCTCCTTGTTTTATTATGAAAACAAAAGCACAAAATGAAAAAAGAGAAAATTTTTTTAAAAAGCCGAAAAATTTTAAACGGAAACACTAATATTTATATGTAAGCAAAAACAAAGAGCAAGACAGAGAATCAAGGAGGGCGATGAAACGATTTCTCAGATTGCGGGCAAAGCTTTTCGTTTAAGACCGCAGATGGCTAAAATATTTTTAAAAAAAACTTAAAAAAGCCGAAAAATTTTAAGCGAAAAGTCTAATATTTATATGTAAGCAAAATCAATGAGCAAGACAGAGAAGCAAGGAGGGTGAAGAAACGATTTCTCAGATTGCGGGCAAAGCTTTTCGTTTAAGACCGCAGATGGCTAAAATATTTTTAAAAAAACTTAAAAAAGCCGAAAAATTTTAAGCGAAAAGTCTAATATTTATATGTAAGCAAAATCAATGAGCAAGACAGAGAAGCAAGGAGGGTGAAGAAACGATTTCTCAGATTACGGGCAAAGTTCTTCGTTTATGACCACAAATAAAATTTTAAGACTTTTAAGGAGGAATTAAAATGAACAATAATGCAATATGTGATTCCATCAGAAACAATACAAACAACATCTTAAAGGCTATCAATGTACCTGCACAAGACAGGGAAAAATATGCACTAGTAATTAAAAGAGTATTGTCGGAGAACGATTTGAGCACAAATCAGAATGACATAAGAACAAAAATAGAACAGGTTATTCCTTCATTTACATCATTTTCCGGCAGCTATTTTAATATGATTTCTGAGATCTTCAAAATCTCTGACCAGGTTCCCTCAGATAACTACAATGAAGTCATAACTGTATTATTAGAAAACCCGAATGCTTCAACGGAAGAAAAAATAAGAATCCTGACACAGATCAACAAACACACCGCCCATAAAGGGGTTTTATCAACAACAAAAGATATTGCAAAAGTAATCATGGGAGGAGCAGTAATAGTATCAGGCACAGTAGTCGCAGCAAAAGCCACAACAGAAGCAATAACAGCAATTAAAGAAATTGAAGTCACAAAAATTGCAGAAGGAGCAAAGTTAGGTCGTTATAAGTGTACTACAGATACTATAAATGATGTTACGTCAACGATAGGAGGTGTTATAAAGAGTATGTGTTCTTCGGGAAGTATATTTGGTTTATTGCTCAGCAGCATAAAACATTAAAAACGGAGCTGCAGCATTAATGGAGAGGTGACAGGAAAAACACTTTATACTTAACTGACAACATTTTTAACACAATTTTTGACTATTAATTTTAAAAGGAGGAATTTAAATGTTTAACACAGAAACAATTATACTCAATTCACTTGAAGCATTATCAAGATTCGGAAACAGGCAGGACTTCGTAGAAAACTATATTGACGTGGCAACCGAACCGATTTATGAAGGACGTGATATAATTAAAAAAACAATGGAATACCGTAGATACTATTAACTCAATCGCTGACGGCGCATCTGACTTCTTTGACACTATCTTTGGATTTTAATTTTTAAAAGGAGGAAACAAAATGCTTAACACAGATAACAAAATAATCAATATGGTCATTTCAACTTCATTTAAAACAGTATTACGGCTTGGAAACGGAAAAAGCATCGGCGAAAATATTTTTTGTGTAATAATCGGAGATGTACTGGAAAAAGCAGAAGGAAAAGCCTTGGATAAGGTAATAGATTTTAAAAGGTCATTCATAAAAAAAGCAAAGGCTTGTTAAATATGATTATTGAAAATTAAAGAAAAGAGGTTAAGCATGGTGAGGAACAAAAAAATATCATTTAAGACCAAAAAAAGAAAGCTTATAACAGACATTTGTCAATATTTACTTAAAAAACTTAATATAATCGTCAGAATCGGAAGAAGCCGGACGCACAGGAGAAATCGGAAAAAGCTCAAAACTCCCCGCCGGCAAGCTTCCGATTTTTAATTTCCCAACAAAAAAGCACGGCACCCGAAGCCTTCCATACTTCAGAATGTGCTGTGCCTTTAACACTCTTTTGTAATTTTAATACCTCATAGGAAATGTAGTAACTATCAGAGTCGTATCCGTATTGGGTGGTCAGTAGAAAAAGCGCTGACAACTCCGTTTCAATACCTCATAGGTAATGTAGTAACAACAGTGTTTATGCTGTTTTCAAAATTATGATATCACAAAAGCTGCTTAAAATCAAGATAAATTTTAAAAAAAGTCGGTCGATGATTTTTGGGGTGAGTGGGCGGAGGGCGGTTATTTGCGGGATTTTTTGTGAGAGGGGGAATCGGCCTGAGATCGACCGGATTTTGGGGCAAAGGCTTAAAAACTCCCTGCCGGCAAGCTTCCGATTTTTAATTTCAGTTATATAATTCTTATTTTGCACAGCATTTACAACACAATATTAAAGCTTTAACAAATCGCAAATATTATTATTAATTCTACACAACTTCACGCTAAAAAATTCAAAGCCCAATAATAAAACCATAATTAAATACAGCCTCCCCCATACCTCATTTTCCAACAAAAAAAGCACAGCACCCGAAGCCTTCCATACTTCAGAATGTGCTGTGCTTTAATACTCTTTTGTAATATCAATACCTCATAGGTAATGTAGTAACATACTTGTAGGAGTATTGCCTGTTGAGAGTGAGGCTTAGTTTCAATACCTCATAGGTAATGTAGTAACGTATCTATAGGTCAGGCTGTTATGGCTACTGCGTTTGCGTTTCAATACCTCATAGGTAATGTAGTAACTGCTGAATACGCCTTTCTCTCTGCGCTCGTTGATTACAGGTTTCAATACCTCATAGGTAATGTAGTAACAATTAATCCCTCGCAGGATTTTCGCTCCCCACATGCTGGTTTCAATACCTCATAGGTAATGTAGTAACAACAGTGTTTATGCTGTTTTCAAAATTATGATACCACAAAAGCTGCTTAAAATCAAGATATATTTAAAAAAAAGTCGTTCGATGATTTTTGGGGTGAGTGGCGGAGGGCGGTTATTTGCGGGATTTTTTGTGAGAGGGAAAAATCGGCTTGAGATCGACCGGATTTTGGGGTAAAAGCATTACGTAAAACAAGGGGTTTGGGGCAGGAATGTTCTGTGTGGGGCTTATTTGGGGCAAAAACAGCCACCGACCTTTATATGCACAGGGCAAGGGCTGAGAAAATAAGGAAACAAATTTTTTATTTACATATTTTATTTGGGCATATATAATTAGAGTATATATTTAAAGGGGGAGATAGAATGAAATACGGGCTTAGCTTCAGGTGTGAACAGCCTATAATATTGCCTGTAAATTACAATAAGATATTGCAGGCGGCCCTGCTTGGGTGGATTGACAGCTCAGGGGAATTTTCGGGCTTTCTTCATGACGTGGGATATAGCAGAGAAAAGAGAAAATACAAGCTGTTTACATTTTCAAACATAAAGGGAAATTACATATACAATGCCCAAAATAAGACCCTTACCTTTGGAGACGAAATATTTATAGTGCTTTCATTTTACAATGACGACAGTCACGGGTACATTCTTGAAAATGCGGCGCAGGGCAGGGCCATTAGATTCGGCGGAAGCTTTGCTCCTCTTACCGGCTGCTTTGCTGCGGAGGAGGATTACAAGCCCTGCGTTGTGGACACGGTTTCTCCCATAACGGTTCATTCCACTTTCGAAAAGCCTGACGGAAAAAGGCTGACACATTTCTATGAGCCTGACAACAGGGATTTCGGCGAACTTATAAGGAGCAATCTCATACACAAGACAGAGGCTCTTTACGGACAAAAGCCCGATGACGACAGCTTCAGCATACGCCTATACAATTCAAAGGGAGCAAAACGCATAACCACCCACTACGGCGGTATGATTATAAAGGGCTGGCAGGGCAGATTTAAAATTGACGGCTCCCCAGAAATGATAAAAATGGCTCTCCTTTCCGGCATAGGGGACAAAAATTCAATAGGCTTCGGCTGTGTGCTGCAAAACAACCGCTGTCTACTATGAAAAAGACAGCAGTGGCGGTTCCCTATGTCATACAGGCTCCGCACTGCTGCCCTGTTTTTATTGGTCGTTTGATTTTAATTTCATCAAATCGTTAAGGACTGAAAGACTTTTTCCCACAGCCTCACCATTGTCCTTAATTATTATGGCGTCTTCGCTGTTTTTATCCATTTTGCTTTTTGGGGTTATATCGGCGGTATATACCGTATTTCCCCAGATTTTTTGGGAGGAGGCCTCTTCAGTCAGACCTTTAATATATGATTTATAGTCTTTTGCTCTGAGCACATAGTCTATGTCCGGCAAGGGTATAGTTCTGCTCTGATATTCTTTTCTGTCTATATCCATATACCTTATCACATTTATATTCGGTATTTCGGACTTCATTCTTAAAAATGCCACTATGCTGCTGTTTTTTTCAAGGCGTCTTTTTTTCAGTTTGCCGCCGAGAAATGCTTCTATATGATCCTTGTATTTTTGTATATAGTCATCTGTACTTCTGTATTCTTTTTCAAGTACGTCGAAGCTTACGGTGTCGGTTCCGTACATTTTTTTATAGTCGTAAAGTCTAAGCCTTATATCCTTAACCTTTATTTTGCCAAAGCCAAAGGGCTTGCCCATACCTATATTGTGGCAGCAATTGTCCTCAAGCCTTATACACCAAAGCAGAAGTCCCAGTTCATCTTCATGCAGATTCTTAAACTTTATTTTTCCCTTAAAGCTTGCCCCTGCTTCTATGGGCTTTAAGGCGGAGGCTATATCGCTTTCTTTGTTTTTGGACTTATCCTCTACAGTGCTGTTTGTAAGCCAATATTGCTTTATTCCCCTTATTGAAAATTCATCGTCCATATATGTGCATGACACATTTTTTTCGGGATCATACTTCAGATAGTCCATATAGCTTGAAGGTTTAGGTCCCATAAGCATACGTTTCTGCAAACTTCCCGTTTCAATACAGTCTGTGGCTGCGTCCTCAAAATATACTCTCGATTTATAGGCTTTTCTGTCATTTGCAAAACCGAATATAGCAGACTTATAATCTATGCCCTCATTACTGATGTCCTGATTTATGCCGTCTTTTATGGACTTTTTGTAAAAAATTCTCATCAGAGGTGTAAAGCCAAAATTTTCAATTTCAGTATCCCCCAAATAGAATACAGGCTTTAAAACCCCGTCTTCTTCGGGAAGACTGAAATATTCGACATAATCTCCAAGCTGATTTCTCTTTGTATCCACATCATTTTTAAATATGGTGATAAGCTCAGGATCTATTTTGTCTATCTTATTTTCCATATCAGGCTCAGGAATAACATAAAAGCTTTGTTTCTTATCTTTTATTTGTCCTGAAAATACAACATAGCCTTTTTTAAATTTATTGTCAGCTTTGTCAGCATTATCGGCATTATCAATGCTGTCGGTATTGTCAGTGTTGTCAGTATTGTCGACTTTATCGGCATTGTCAGTGTTGACCTTATCCGGATCGGCAATACCCTTTATATCTAAACCGCTGACCAAGTACGAAACTTCAAGAAAGTTCGGAGCAAAATTTTCATCTCCCTTTTCTTCATTGTAAATGTAGCCGAAATTCTCCTTATGGTTCTTCACATATATCTCATTTACCGTATAGAAATTTGAGTCTGAATTTGTCCTTCCCTTTATCTCCTTTGTTCTATATATACAGTAGTTTTTTTCCTCCTTACAAATATAGCCTGCATGTACATTTTTAAATTTTACATTCTTGCTACTGCTTTTTAAGCCAAGAATGCTTTTATATATATCCGCAATTATTTTATTGCTTTCAAAATTTCTGTACATAAATCTGTCGTCTGCTATATCCTCTCCGGCAGAGCAAAAGCCAAGTATGGTCATATTACTTCTTATAAGTCCACGCATTGTGCTGCCCGGCACGGCGTACTGCCCCTTCATATTTTTGTAGAAATCAAGCTCCTCTCCCTCCTTGCCGTTTGAAACAAAAATATCCGTTTCATTTTGGAATGTATACTCTATTTCTCCCGACAGAAGGCTGTCATTTATTTCATTATGAGCAGGTAGCTCGCTCTGCTTCTTATATCTCGAATATACCTCACGACAAAGGGGAACAAAATTATAAGGCGCTCCTGAGTATTTTTTTTCTTTGCTTTTATTCTTATATGCCACAATATCCCCTCCTTATTTTACACCCCAGAGCCTTACAGCTTCTGTAAATGCCTGTCCGTCCTCGTCAAAGGAAATGTATTCCTTTATTTTAAGGGTGTTTCCCTTAAACCTTTCTTCTTTTTCCTCCGTAATTTCATTTCCCTCGTCCTCTATAAGTGCCCATCTTTTTTCGCCGTTATAGTCAAAAAAGCGCAACTCTCTTTTTTCGTCAAAAAACCTTGCCTCCGTCACCTCTTCGTCAGTCTCTGTAATTTCATAACGGCTCAGAAGCGAGACAGATGACAGCTTATAAATAAGGGCATAATCAAAGCCTTTTTCAAGCTCTCTGTGTGCTTCTTCGGCAGACAATATACTTTTAATCATTCCTTTCTCCTCCTTTGTCAGACAGTGAATTAAGCTGCAGAATACATTCCCTTATAAAATCCTCGTTCCTTACGCCGTCAATAAGTATTTCCTCCGCACTTACAAAGCCACGCCCAACGGAGGACAGACCGCCCAAACCTATTACGCCGCAGCCTATATCCCTGAGAGCAAGAAGTGCCAATGCGGCGGCAGCCATTGAATAATCCCGTCCGTCTTTACATATGCTTTTGCTCACCCTTACATTTATGGTAAAGGAACCCGACACCACTGTTTCGTCAAACTTTCCGCTGCCAAGAACTCCTCCCGTAAACTTATCAATATGTACTCTGTGCATTTTCTGTGTCGAGGGGTTTTCTATAAGGGCGTCCTCAAATATAATTTTGCCTCTTATGCCGTTGTCGCCCTCATCATCGGACTGCTTTTTAAGACTTTCCCTGCCGAAAATAAAGTCCAAGTGTTCAGGGCTTATATTCTTGTATGCGGCTATGGCGTAGGCCTGATTTTTTATTACTCCCTTTATAGAACTGCCCGGAACATAATAATTGCCCCCTGTGCGTATGGATTCACAGTCATTAGCCATATCCCCGCTGATTCTGCTCTTCACAATAAGGGAATTTACAATATCGCAGCTCATTGAAATATTGTAATTCTCGCTTGCCTCTCTTGGGCTTATTTTGTAAGTGACATCATCATATTTGATTTCATCACAGCTGAGCCACATTTTTCTGTCGGTTTCCTCTTCCATATTCAGAAGCTTTTCCTCTGCTTTTATTATTCTGAATCTTCCGCAGCCGTTTGTTTTCTGACCGCCCAAGAGTATTTCGCCCTCAGAAAAGGCAGAGAGCATATTTATGACAACATCGGAATAATCCTCCTCCTGCTCTTCAAATACGCTTATTTCAAAGTCAAGACAGCAGCCTGCGGCTATAAACTGCATATTGAAAAAGGCTTTATCCTCAGCAGCTCCCGAAACGCCGTCAATCTTTACTCTCGGTCTTTTTTCGACCTCAAAGTCTGTCAGTCTGCCGTCCGAAAATACGATTTTGCTCTTGCTTTTCCGGCTCCCGAAAAGCTCGCTTTTTAATTCGGGGAAATTCCTTTCGCAGCTTTCACCGAAGGCTCCCGAAATACTGTTTGCCTGTATGTAGGGCTTGTTTTCATTGTCCACAAGGACGTCCGTGCCCTCTGAGGAGCCTACATGGAAAGGAAGAACAGCCTCCGCCTTTATTTTATAAAGTAATATTTTATAATACACCGCCATTATTGCTCCTCCTTTCCTCTGTGGAAATACTGCATTTCCTTTTCTATAAGCTCCAGCTGCAAAAGGGACTTTTCTCTTTCCGAAAGAAGCTTCTCTGTGCCAAGTCCGAATATTGTTTTTTCCTTCACTTCTATTAAAACAAGAAATTTCTGCCATTCAAATATTTTGTCCGTATGTTCCTTCACATCGTTATATTTATGTTTTATGCCCTCTTTCTTTTCGTTTTTACCGGCATAAAACTCATCAAAGGCAGCCTTGCCCTTTTCGGGGGTGAATTTAAGCTCCTCCGCCATGGTTCTCATAACTCCCACCTGACTGGGAGAGAGCTTTCCGTAAAATTTGCCCATGTCTGTGCCCACTATATATTCAACGATCTTTTTTCTTATAATATTCCCATAGTATTTGCCTGCAAGGGCTTTCAGCATATCTTTATCCTCCTTGCCAAGGCTTTCCTTTTTGTCATCATCATTTACCGCAACAGTCTTAGATTCGCAGCTTTCTGCGTTTGCAGTAAGCAGATCTGTAAATACAACCTGTCCGAAGCCCTCGTTTCGCCTTATTCCCAAACCCTTGTCCTGAATGCTTTCAAGAATATTTTTGTCGGGGGTTTTGTCAAACTCAATAAGAAATACGCTGCCCTTTTCATACATATTGCAGGAGGGTATGCCGCAGCCCCAGGTTCTGTTCCTTCCGCCTGTATTTTTTACGGAGCTTGCCGCCTTTATTATATTAAATTTTCCGAACCTTTCTTCAAGATAATCGGTGTCTATTCCGCAAGGCTCGCCGTATTTGTCAACCATACACATATCGGACAAAAGCAGCATTTTCATACTTTTTGCAGGCTCTTTTATTCTGAGACCCATATAGGGCTTTTCGTCAATTATTTCGGCGCTGCCCTTACATCTGCCGAAGCCGTGGGAAATATATCCCCCGAGATATATGTCATTTCCGCTTAATATATCAGCTATTTTATCAGCAAGCTCTCTGTTTTCAGCCGTGATATATCCGCCGAACTCCTGCCCTGCACATATATATCTGCTTCTGAAAATTTCCTTGTCGCCAACATTGTTGTTCATTGTTTCATCAAGCTTTATGCTTGTGTAGGTTATGCTGCTTTCGTTTTTTTCATTTTTATATAACGTGCAGAAATTTCCGAGAGACGCCCTTTTCATACCCTGAGATATATCCATATCATCATCAACAACAGAGCTTAAGCTGTGGGGCTTCTCCTTTGTGGCATAGTAATTTTTCGGAGAGGGGACTGAAATTTCAGGATTTATAATGGGATAGGCATTCATAAAAATTGTGTCTGTCAGAATTTCCCTTTTGTTCTCCGAAAACAGTTTTTTGTCCATTCTGCCAATTACAAAGCCCCTTACAGATGAGCCGGGTATAAATCTCAGTGTATCCAGCTGATTACTGCTGCCTGTATTTTCGTCCTTTATAATAAGGGGCTGTTTGTTTGTGAATCTATACTCAATTACAATCATACCTGCACCTCCTCAACCTTTACTCTGCCAAAGCCCCTTGTTTTCATTGTTCCTATGTATTTTACAGCCCTGAGTCCTCTTTCCGTAAGCTCCCTGTGCTTTTCGGGGCAAAGAATTTCACCGTAGAATATGTTTCCTTTTTCAATATAACGGCAGCTTCTGAGAGAGCCATCGTCAATAATTCCGTCTTTGATACCCGTAAAGGTATATATGCCCGTAAAGCAGTCTGTTATTTTCGCTCTGCCTATGCCCCGCATAGCCTCTTTAATTCCCTCGTGTACAGTAAAATCGCTGAATATAAGCCTGTTTTCATAGGTGGCACACTCTCCCCCTTCGCCGAAAAGCTCGTTTATGTCCGTTTCGTCACCTGTCCAGTCGATTATATTTTTTATGGCTTCTCTGAGTATGCCCTTGAAGGTTGAGGCTTTAAGATAAGGAAATCCCTCAGTGTCCGTAAGAACCGCTATATCCTCTCCGCCGGGTATGCTCTTGCCGGAGCCGAATACAGTATTGCCAAGAAGCGTTATTCTGACCTTGATTTTCATGATTTTTTTACCTCCTCCAGCTTTTCAAACATATCTGCACACTCTATGGCGTCAAACACAACACATCTTTCATGGTTTTCACTATCTCTGACATATATGCTGTTTTTTATCATTATATCTTCAATGCGACTTACATTTTCATTCTTGTCCTTGTAGTAGTTGTAGATCGGCTCTGTGAGTATATCTTCCATTCTGTTAATTTTTATAAAGTATTCCGCATTCTTTCTTCCCTGTTTTATAGCCTCTCTCAGCTCCTTCAGCTTTCCTCTTGAAATGTCCATTTTTTCGGGATCCTTCATAAGCTCTGTGACAATTCTTCTGAAGGTATTATAGCAAATGCCATTATCTTTACCGGTTATATAGGGTCTTAAAACCATATCCGTGTTATCGTCGGCTATATATTCCTTTCTTATTTTTTCAACGGTGTCCCCTGCTTCGCCGTATTCTATGTGCCAGTCTATTGCACTGCCCTCTGTGATTTTTCCGTCTGCGATCATTTTGGCAACCATTTTCTTGGCGTTTGAACACAGTCTTTCGGCAATCTCGTAGGCTCTGTAAAACGGAAATTTGCCATGGACAATGCATACCCCGGCCGCAGCATAATAATTTTTGTTGTCTACTGAATTTATCTTGTTTTTAAGCTTTTCAAGGAAAATATTTGCACATTCAAGCCCTATTCTGCCGTTGCATACAAAGCAAACATCATCTCCCTCAAGTATCAGCTTTCTCACAGGCAGAAAGTCTTCTTTTGAAATATCCTTAAGCATTCCCGAATCCATATTATCAACTACAACGTCAAGCATTTCGTCATATGTTCTTTTAAAATCGCTGTCAACGCATTCGCTGAATTTTTTTGATGTTTCTCTGAATTCCTCCCATGAGCCGTAATTACGTTTTCTTATATCCGCCACTCTTGCTCCCATGGAATTTCCGTCTATATGAACAACGGCTATAAAGCCGGTCTCCTCATCTTCGCCTGTAAGATCCCTGAAATCCTTTGACTGACTGTAACCTCTGTAAATGTCCTTATTCTTGTCCTTGACACTGTCGGGGCTTTCGTACTTTGTTGTTCCTCTGACGCCGACCTTTTTCTGCCTGGTGCCTCCGAAGCTCTTTCTCCTGAATGCGCTTTTTCTCATTGATTTTTTTATTTCAAGCTGTTTTGAAAGCTCCTCTGCATTTTTCGCCGGAGAAAGACTTTCGTCATACTCCATTATTTTTGTAAAAAGCTCCATACCGTCAAATTCGAGCCTTGCCCTGAGTGTAAGCTTCTTTGCAAACTCCAGAGCCTCGCTTTTTTCATCAAATTCCAGAACGGTATGACCCCCTCCGCTGTACACAATATGCTCCGCCATATTATCTCTGCCGGTTATTTTATTAAAATATTCTTTACTTACAACCTCTGCGATCCTTGCGGAATTTTCAACATTATCCCTGAGCTTCAGACTTCTGAATATATACGCCTGCTTCTGGGATACCTCAACTATCAACAAATACATACTATACCTCCCCTTTTTAAATTTCAAAATATATTTTATAGTTAAATTGTACCATACAATTTGTATTTTTGAAATATTTTTATATAAAAATACTGAAATTTTAAAAAAGACGAAAAAATTTTTAATTCACTGCAAATATATATACAGGAGCAAAGAATAACATCAAAAAAGCATTATTGTGGTTATTATACATAAAATCTGTTGTAAGCCGGACAGAGTTGTGTTATAATAGCACTGTAAACAGCGGAAGTTGATTTTGATTCTTCTGACTATTTTTATGGTATTGATACATCCGAATATGACATTTGTGTATGCAAAACAGATTGATTTTGTATGCAAAATCAGGCATATGCCAAGACCTATGCAAAACTGATAAACTTAAATATTTAAGGAGGTATTTACCATGAAAAACTACAGCAGTGAAGAATTAAAGAATATAACAAACCTTGCAGTAGAGGCAAAATCAAATCCCAACAAATTTAACGAGCTTTACTCTGTTTGTCAGCCGCTTATAATTTACGAGGTCAATCGTTTCAGAGGAGAGCGGCTCAGGGGACGCTCGAAGTTAAGCCCTTATAAGAGCTGTGTGTATATAGGTGACGAGGATTTATATCAGGAATTATCTATTGCTTTATCAAAGTGCTTAAAGTACTACAATCCGAAAAAAAACAATAACTTTGTAGCATATTTTTATAGGGTGATGAGAAATACAGAGGCTTATATGTACAGAAAAAATTCTAAAGACCGCTATCTCATCTCTTTAAATGATACTGATGAATGCGGAGTCGTAATTATGGATTCTGTAAAAGCTCCCGAAAAGTATAATCCTGCATATGCCTATGATTACAAGGAAATCCTTAAAGATCTTGAAGAAAATCTCAAAAGAGAAGAAAAAACAGTTTTAAGATTACTTGCAGCCGGACTTACAATCAAGGAAATTGCGAAAAAAATAGGCAAACACCAGGCATCGGTTTACAGAGCAAAAAATTCAATAAAAAAAGCTGCCAAAAAATTGGTGATAGGGTTCGATGAGGTTGGACCCTATAGGGTTCCCTCATCTCCCTCTGTTTTCTTCTGCATAAAACTCTTTCCGTTGTTTGCAGAATGCCGACACGCCTCAAAACGTGTCGGCTGATTTTTAATGTTGTATAAGTCCGGTGGTGAAATGTCAAGAGGAAAATGAGCAAGGAAACGAATAATTTACAGCAAAAATAAAAAAACAA
>CANQXR010000007.1 GCA_947627855.1 uncultured Clostridia bacterium | reverse complement strand
GGGCGGGGGAGGGCGCGCAGCGCCCTCCCCCGCCCCGCTCCGCCGCTTCACCCCTCCGCCCCCGATGCTCCGCTTTCCGAACCATCTTCGATGGTTCGGAAAGCGAGGGCGAGATTCCCTGTTTATATGATTATACCACACCTGCGGGAGATTGTAAAAGAATATATGACGGATATTTTTCATATATTTAAAAAAGAATAATGGCGGAGGGAGTATTTTGAAGGTCAGACAGATTGCTTTGGGGCTTGAAATGCCCGAGGAAGTAACCCGCGGACTCCCTCTTATCACTATGCGTGGCAAAGAGGTCGCAGTCATTGAAAATTACAAAAGACTTATAGCCTTCGGAAACAGCGAAATATCCCTCATTGCCGGAAAGGGCGGCATTTACATAAGGGGCAGCGGACTGGGGCTTGAATATATGAGAAGCGACAGCATAAAAATAACGGGAGAGATAAGCGAAATAAGCTTTTGGTGAGGTATTATTCTATGGGGTTGTTTATATTATGCTTTTTGTTCGGCAGGCTGGAGATTAAAATAAATGGCTTTTCATATCTGCGGCTTTTGAATATGCTGAGCGCACACAACATTTATATATGGAACATAAAAGAAGTCCATGGCGGAGCAAAGCTGAACATATTCCTGAAGGATGCTGAAATTTTTTCAAAGCTGTGCCGCAGGGCGGGCTGTATGGAGGAGATAACGGGGCGCTTCGGGCTTCCCTTTATGATAAGGCGCATTTGCAGAAAATATTTTTTCGTGGCAGGCACTTTGTTTTTTATAATTTTTCTGACAATTGTCACACGCTTTATATGGCTTATAGAGGTTGACGGAAATTACAGGGTGGCAACGGCTGACATACTTGCTCTTTGCAGGGAAATGAAGCTTGACTACGGTACATATAAAAACAGCATAGATACAAGGCTTATAGAAAACGAAATAAAAAACCGTTTCAGGGAGATTTCCTTTGTTTCCGTCACCGTCAGCGGAACAAAGGCACAGATAACCGTTTCCGAAACCATTCCCACTGAGGATAACGCCGAAAGCGACAGCGGTCCCGCGGACATTGTTTCCTCAGACAATGCCGTAATTACAGGCATTACCGTAAGAGCCGGACGCCCTATGGTGACCGAGGGAATGAGCGTTGCAAAGGGCGACATACTTATAAGCGCCGATGTTGAAATAAAGGCGGAGCAGGAGGTTCTGGGAACAAAAGCCGTAAGAAGCGATGGGGAAATATACGGCAGAGTTACGGAAAGGTATGATTTTGAAGTTCCTTTTGATGAAAATGTAAAAATATATGACGAAAAAAGCATATGTTTATATGAGCTTGAAATATTTGATAAAAAAATTTCATTAAATTTTTATAAAAACGATACAATTTCCGAAAAATGTGATAAAATAGAAGATAAGATGCAATTGCGCCTTCCGGGAGATATTTATCTTCCGTTTATAATAAACCGAACAGAATACAGACCTTATCGGACGGAGCCTGAAAGACTTTCAGCCGATGAAGCAAAAAACAGGGCCGAAAGTATAGTTGCTGCGAAAATAGTGAATACTTACCCCACAGACACAGATGTACTGGGTAAAGAGCTTACCTTCAGCGAGGACGGGAATCTTCTGAGGGTTTTGGCGGATATAACCGTCATAAAGCAGATAGGGGTCATGAAAGCATACGAAAGGACAAAGGAAGATGGAAACACAGAAGATAGAAGCTGAAAACAGAATCATACTTAACATATTCGGGAGCTTTGACGCCAATCTGAAATATATCGAAAAGATATATGACGTGAAAATCGTGAACCGTGACGGCGAAATAGTGGTCAGCGGTGAAAACTCGGCTATGGCGGAAAAGCTTCTTGAAGTGCTTATCCACGAGGCAAAGAAGGGCGCTGTGGTGGATAAACAGATGATAAACTATTTTTCCGAAGAGCTTAAGGAAACGGAGCCGGAGAGAATCGAAAAAATAAGCTCCGATATGGTGTGTATGACCGTTGCAGGCAGAGCAGTCAGACCCAAAACCATGGGACAGATGAATTATGTTGAGTCCATCAGAAAAAACACGGTCGTTTTCGGCATAGGTCCTGCGGGAACGGGCAAAACCTATCTCGCTATGGCAATGGCTATAACGGCGTTCAAAAACCACGAGGTCAGCAGGATAATACTCACACGTCCGGCAATCGAGGCGGGAGAAAATCTCGGCTTTCTCCCCGGAGATTTACAGCAGAAGGTAGACCCATATCTGCGTCCTCTCTACGATGCCCTTTACGAAATAATGGGCGCAGACGCTTTCAACAAGAATATGGAAAGGGGAGCCATAGAGGTCGCTCCTCTTGCCTATATGAGAGGACGCACCCTCGACAATTCGTTCATAGTCCTTGATGAAGCCCAGAATACTACGCCGGAGCAGATGAAAATGTTCCTTACAAGAATAGGCTTCGGCTCAAAGGCTGTCATAACGGGAGATACCACACAGATAGACCTGCCCAAGGGCAAAAGGTCGGGACTTCTTGAGGCGGTGTCCATTCTTAAGGATATAGAGGATATAGGCATAAACACCCTTACAAACAGAGATGTTGTAAGACACCCCCTTGTACAGAAAATAATAAAGGCATACGAAAAATATGATGAAAAGAAAAGCAGGGAAGAGGCAGTAAGGCAGTCCGGGTCTGACAGACCCCGAAGAACTGTCGGGAGATTCAGAAGATGAAAGAAAAGAAAAAAATCAAAAGCGGATATTTTGACATATTTCTGCTTACAATCGCATATATAGTTACGGTTGCCGCAGCATTCTTCGCAAACGGCATACACAAGGACGGCAGCATAGAAATAGGCTCTGTTTCCTCAAAGAAGTATGTCGCCGCCGCTACGACCGAAAATGTCAGGGAAACGGAAAAGCTCAGAGAAGCGGCTATGGAGGCCGTTGGTCCCGTATATATCACAGACAATGACGTTATGCCCAGAATTCTTGATGAGATAACCGTATATCTTGACAGTGCGGACAAGCTCCGCTCGGCATATGCCATGGACAGGAATGTGGAGGAAATGCCCGAATATACAGAGCTTCTCAGCAATGAAAACATAACTCTTACACAGGCCGAACTTAAAACGCTTTTCGCCCTTTCCGGAAATGCTTTTTCGGACTTCCGGACTTCTCTTACCGAGCTTGCCACAGAGGTTCTTGGCAGCGGCGTTTCCGATGTGGACGAAACCCTGAAGGGCGTCAAGGAGGAGCTTTATCTTTCGAGCATGGACAATTCCCTTGTGGGCGTTGGCTATGATATTATTGCAGGCGCAATAGAATGCAATGTATTTGTGGACGAGGAGGCTACCAACGAAGCAAAGCAAAAGGCTGCGCAGGCTGTTCAGCCCGTTCTTATACAGAAAAATCAGAAAATAGTTGACGAAAACGAGGTCATAACCGAAGAGGCTTATTATGCCCTTGAAGCCTGCGGCTTTATAAAGCCGGAGGGCGAAGGCACAAACATACTTCCGCTGGGAGGAAAGGCTCTTCTCATAACCTTTATATTTATAGGCATTCTGCTCTATTTTCTCAACTTCAACACAAGAAAGATTTTAAGCGGAAATGAGGGACTTCTGCTGTTTACCCTTTACATACTGCTTATTATTTCCGCCTTCGCCGCAAACAGTACGGGCTATGTTTTCATACCGCTTCTTGGCATTCTTATTGTAATAACACTTCTTATATCAACGGGCATAGCCATGATATTCACACAGGTCGCTGCGGCGATAATCGTTATTGTGAGCGGGGGAGAGGTTGAAAGCTTTCTTTACTTCATAGCCGCGGGAAATATAATGGTTCTTATGACCTGCGCAACAAAGGTAAGGGGCAAGGCTCTTTTCAACGGCTTTGTCGCCTCCGTTGCGGCAGGACTTACGGTGGTTGGCATAGACGCCCTTAACGGCAGAATGCCTGATATGTCTATGGTCATTGATTTTCTGATTGCCCTCGGCATTACCTATATATACGTTGTTATCGCCGTAGGCAGTATGCCCGTATGGGAGGCTGTTTTCGGCATAGTATCCGATCTGCGCCTTTCCGAACTCGTAAACCCCAATCAGCGGCTTATAAAAAGACTTATGCTCGAAGCCCCCGGCACCTATCACCACAGCCTTATTGTGGCAAACCTTGCCGAAACTGCGGCATATGACATAGGGGCAAATCCTACCCTTGCAAGAGTGGGAGCCTATTATCACGATATAGGAAAGCTTGAAAATCCTCAGTATTTCACCGAAAATATAGACGGAAAGTCACCTCACGACCTCCTTGACCCCTTTACAAGCGCAAGAGTGATAAAACAGCACGTGCTTGACGGTGTTGCCCTCGGCAAAAAGCATAAGCTGCCGTCGGTTATACTCGATATTATATACGAACATCATGGCACGGGAGTAATAAAGTATTTTTACTATCAGGCAAAAAACAGCAAAAAGTATACACGGGAGATAAAGGAGGAGGATTTCAGATATCCCTGTGACAGACCAAAGTCTAAGGAAGCCGCAATCATAATGATAGCCGACACGACAGAAGCGGCTGTAAAAAGCCTTAAGTCAAACGGCAATGACGAAAAGCTTGAAAAAATGGAGGAGTTTGTCAGAAGTATAATAGAAGAAAAAATAAAGGACGGTCAGCTTACCGACAGCGGACTTACAATAAAGGATCTTGAAACTATCTGCAGCTCCATTGTGGGCATTTTAAAAGGAATGTATCATACGAGGATAGCTTATCCCGATGACGATAAGGAGGAAAAATGATTGAAGCTTGTTTTTTCCAACGAAACTGATTATGAGTTTGATGACGATATGCTTGCCATGTTTGAAAAGGCTGTAAAAACCTCTCTTGATTATGAGGGCTTTTCGGAAAACAGGGAGGTGGGACTTACAATAGTTGACGGAGATGAAATAAAACGTCTGAACGGCAGATTCAGGGGAATAGACGCTGTGACCGATGTTCTTTCATTTCCTCTTTCCGATGATCCGCCGAAGGAGGCGGAGAGGGGAGATGAAATACTTGGCGATATAGTCATAAATATAGAGAGAGCCGTGCTGCAAAGCCGTGAGTACGGGCACAGCCTGAAACGGGAGCTTGGCTTTCTCACTGTACACAGTATGCTCCATCTTATGGGCTATGACCATATGAACGGAGAGGAAGAAAGGGAAATGTTTGACAAACAGAAAAAAATACTTGATATAATGGGGCTTGAAAGATGATAACATGGGAAGAACTTGAAAACGCCGTAAGCAGATGCAGAGCCTGCGGACTTTGCAGAGAAAGACACAACACTGTTTTCGGCGTGGGAAACAGAAAATCGAAAATTATGTTTGTGGGAGAGGGACCCGGATATTACGAGGATATGCAGGGTGAGCCATTCGTAGGCGCAGCGGGACAGCTTCTTGACAGAATGCTCGGAGCCGTGGGGCTTTCGAGAGATGAAGTATATATAGCGAATGTGGTCAAGTGCAGACCTCCCAAAAACAGAGATCCGCTGCCGGAGGAGCAGGAGGCGTGTCTGAATTTTCTCAGATGGCAGTTTGTGCTTCTGCGCCCGCAAATTATAGTCTGCCTTGGCAGAATAGCCGCCAAGGCGCTTATTACGCCGGATTTTTCCATTACAAAGGATAGAGGAAAATGGTATTATAAAAAGGGAGTGCAGTTTACGGCTACATTCCACCCGTCGGCTCTTCTCCGTGATGAGTCGAAAAAGCCCTTTGCATGGGAGGATATGAAGGCAATAAGAGAAAAATTGGACGAATTGGAGAAATAATATGGATAAAAAATTCAAATCGGGCTATGTTTCCATAATAGGCAGGCCCAATGTGGGAAAATCCACAATTATGAATCTGCTTATAGGCGAAAAAATAGCCATTATGAGCCACAGACCGCAGACAACGAGAAACAGGATACAGACTATACTTACGACCGATACATTTCAGGCGATTTTCACCGATACTCCCGGTCTGCACAGTCCGAAGAGCAGGTTGGGCGACTTTATGGTGAAATCGGCGGAGGAAGCTCTGAATGAGGTCGATATGGTTCTTTATGTAATAGAGCCTTATGAAAAAATCAAAAAAAGCGACCTTGACATAATCGAAAGGCTGAAGAAAATAAAAACGCCTGTATTTCTTATAATAAACAAGACAGATACTGTGAAAAGAGATGAAATACTCAAGGTTATCGATGCTTACAGAGGGGTATATGATTTTAAGGAAATAATTCCCTTTTCGGCACTCAAGGGGGAAAACAGGGAGCTTCTTATAAATATAATAGAAGAAAATCTTCCCTATGGCCCTATGTTTTACCCCGATGATATGATAACCGATCAGACGGAGCGTCAGATTGCAGCGGAAATAATAAGGGAGAAGGCTCTTTTCCTCCTCAATGAGGAGATACCTCATGGCATAGCCGTGGAGGTTACCGAAATGAAAAGCCGTGACGACAAGAATATAACCGATGTATCGGCAAACATATATTGCGAAAAAAGCTCCCATAAGGGAATTATAATAGGTGCAGGCGGTTCTATGCTCAAAAGGATAGGCAGCCGTTCAAGAGCCGATCTGGAAAGATTTCTTGACAGAAAGGTAAATCTCCAGCTTTGGGTAAAGGTTAAAAAGGACTGGCGTGACAACGAGTATCTTTTAAAGGAATTCGGCTATAAAACAAAATAGCTATGAATAATCGTAAGCAAATTCGGTCATTCTGCGACAGAATATGCAGTCCCCGTGACCTGTGTAAGCATCGGATTAAAAGAGAGAAAGGGTTTTCACAATTTGTCAAGACAAAAATTCTCTTTGCTTATGACAGTCTTTGACAAGTATATAAACCTGCCACCGGGTGAAAATATTTATGTAATCACATAAATTATCAAGTGGGGGTCTGTATTATGAAAAATTTTTTTTGGAATATATTCGTAAAGAGCGGAAGCGTTGAGGCTTTTTTGGGATACAGGGAATGTCTTGCGGCGGCAAAACGCCGGGAAAAGGGAGAAACGCCCCCGACAAAAGGAGAAGTAGGACAGCTATGAGTACGGAAAAGGCAAGAGGTGTGGTTATAAGAGAAACTGCCGTAGGTGAGTCAGACAAAATTATAACTCTGCTCACCAAGGAAATGGGCAAAATAACTCTTTCGGCAAGGGGCGCAAGAAAGCCGAAAAGCAAATATCTCGCCTCCTGTGAGCTTTTTGCCTATTCCGACTTTGTTATCTATACTGCGAGAAAATATCCCTCCGTTTCCTCGGCGGAGCTTATAAACAGCTTCTACGGCATAAGAAAAAGACTTGACTGCTTTTACTGCGGAGCATATCTTGCGGAAATATGCAATTCCCTTATATATGAGGGGACAGACTGCTCTGATATTATGCTCCTTTTCATTACCGCTCTTAACCGTATGTCAAAGGGGCTTTCCGAGCCTTTTATCACAAGCCTTGTTTTTGAGCTCAAATTTCTTTATCTGAACGGTATGCTGCCCGATATGGGGTCGTGCTGTGTCTGCGGAAGAAATATAGAGGGGGCGGCGCACATAGGCAGTGAGGGACTAATCTGTGACGGCTGCGGAGGAGAAGAAGCATCGATTTCCGCCGGAGCCGTCAGAGCCTTGGGCTACATATACAATTCTGACATACCCTCCGTGTTTTCATTCAGAGCCGATGAAAGGGTAGTAGGCGGTTTAAGCACGGCAAGGGACATTTTTTTCAGGGAACAGACCGACAGACAATTCAGAACCTATGATATGTTCAGAAGGTCCTGTTCCGTTTAAAAATGTATAAATTGTTTTTATATTTTGGTTTACAAGTCTGTTTTCTTATGTTATAATTAGTTTTGGATAGGTACAAAAAACTTTTATTTTGTCGATATTCAATTTTGTAAGTATTTTTTTTGGCGGATCTTAAAGCACTGTAAAGCGGATTGATGGCTTCTTTTGGTGGTGGAGAGCCTGTTATGCAAAAAAGCATAGTATATCCACGGATTTTTTACAGTGCTTTTTTATCGGCTGATTTCAAAAAGGAGGAGAATTAATGTCGAAAAAACTTTCAAGGAGGGTCGTTGCATTGCTGTTGTCCGGCGCAATGATGATGGGGCTTTTGCCGGGTGATTTATCACGGGCAATAGGCACGGAAATCAATGTATTCGCCGCCGTAGAATCAACCCTTGACGGAGCCGGCGACATCGGCGATCCATACAAAATCAAGGACGAAAACGACCTTAAAAAATTCCGTGACGAGGTAAACAGCGGAATTACTTTTGAGGGAAAGTATGTAGAGCTTCAGGACAGTATCGAACTGAAGGAGGAATGGAAGCTCCCCATAGGTCTGCACAGAAGCAATTTTGACGAAAGACCTGACAATACGGGTCAAAGAGTAAGAAGCTTCAAGGGCACCTTTGACGGCGGCGGACATACAATAAGCGGAATAAATCAGAATTCCGTATATTCGTACAGCGTTGAAGCCGAAAAGTCAACAGACGACTCAACGGAAACCACCACTGAAATACCTGAACAGGAGCTTTGGGAAAAGACAAACAGATCCGCAGGTCTTTTCAGTTATATCAACGGAGCAACCATCAGGAACCTGAATGTTTCGGGAAATATGAGCATAAAGGTTAAGTCAAGCGGTGAAGTAAGAAATTATTCCGCCTATGCAGGTGGTATTACGGCATTCGCAGACAACAGTAAAATCGAAAACTGCTCATTTTCCGGAAGTCTGACCTCTGACAGCGGTATCGCAGGAGGTATTGTGGGACTCTCCAAAAACTCCGACATCATAAACTGTAAAAACAGCGGCGTTATAACCTTAAATGCAGTGAGTTCTACTCCCGGAGGAAGCTGTGTCGGCGGTATTGCAGGCTATGCCACAGACGAAGAAGACGAGGATATCGCAAACAAGGTTATCCAGAACTGTCTGAATGACGGACAGGTAAAAGGAAATGTAGTCAAATATGATATCAAGGGATATATGGGAGGAATTGCAGGCTATTCCGGTAATATGAGTGTTATAAGCTGTTTGTCCACAGGTACACTGACAGTTGAAAACGCAGGCAGTGTGAGCGATGGCGACAAGTTTGCAAGAGCAGGCGCTCTGATAGGCTACGGCGTCGTAACCAAGGAAACAAACACATCAAAAAACAACTGCTGTAAAACAGAAAACGGATTCAGAGGAATAGGCTCTGCCTACGGAAATTACAGCAGTCTGCTCAGCCCCACTGAGGTAACGGACGAAAAGCTTGCCTCCGGCGAAATTGCGTGGATACTGCAAAGCTCCAATGAGGAGGACGTATGGGGACAGCTTGATTCGAAGCCTGTTCACCGCAGCTTTACCGCTCCCCCAGCAGACGTAAAGCACGTTTACAGGGCGCAGTTTATGGGGCTTGATGCACAGGGCAGCGAAAAGGCTATTCTCACTAAATATGTTATTGAAGGAAACAGCCTTGCAAAGCCCCTTGACGGTGAGGTAAGTGCATTGCCGCAGGTTCCCAACAAGCAGTTAGACCACTGGACTGACGACAAAGTATCGGGAGTTGACAAGGACATATTTGAAGGCGGCTCATATTCCATGAGCGAGGATAAGGATTTATATGCGGTATATGCAAGAAAAATGACATATCCTCACAATGTTTCGGATATTATAAATCTGCCGTGCAGCACACCTGCTGAGGTAGATATGTCGCCCTATGTGGCTCTTGCCGGAGATGAGGACGCAGACCCTGCCGACTTCACAATAGAGCTGAAGCCGGAAAGCAGTCTGCCCAAGGGACTTTCATACAGCTCCGAAACAAAGAAAATAACCGGTACTCCTGCGGAACACGGCGAGTTCCCGGTTACGTTTACCGTAAAGGACAACAAGCCCTTCTCAACCATAAGCCTTACACCGGGCTTCAAGGAAACAGAGCTTACGGTAACAATAAAGATTGGCTTTGCAGGCAGCGGTACGGATATCGACCCCTATCGCCTTACAAACGCAGACGCATTTGAGCATTTAAGCGAGCTTGTGGCTGCGGAAAAGGGATACAGCGGCAAATATTTCATAGTTACCGATGATATTGACTTTTCCGAAATATGGGGAGATGGCAAAGGCAGCTTTACCCCGATAGGAAACGAAACCACCCCCTTTGCCGGAACAATTGACGGCGGAGGACATAAAATCAAGAACATCTATATAAAGGGTCAGGAGCTTACAAGACAGGGTCTTTTCGGTGTTAATACGGGAAGAATCAAAAACCTGACCATAGAATCCGGTACGATAGAGGTCTCCAATGACAATGTACTCTATGTAGGCGGAATCGTAGGAGAAAACAGAGGTTATATCACAAACTGCGGAAACGGCGCAGATATAAGCGGAAAGGGAGCAGTCGGCGGAATTACAGGTATTACGTCTTATGCGTATAACGTAAGAATCCAGAACTGCTACAACACAGGCTCCGTTACGAACACAAAGGCCGGCGGTCAGACAGGCGGAATTGTGGGAAACAATTCATGCGGAATAGAAAGCTGTTATAATGTAGGAAATGTCACCGGCGACGGAACCACAATAGGCAGCGTGGTAGGCAGCGGCAACAGCGGAACAACCGCAAACTGCTATTTCCGTCAGGGCAGCGCATCTGCCGGAATAGGCTCTGGAAGAAATCCGAGGGGAATTGCAGAAAAAACTGACGAACAGTTCAAGTCCGGCGAGGTAGGCTGGCTTCTGAACAACGGCTCAACAGACAAGCTATGGCGTCAGCAGCTTGACAGCGAACCCAAGGATGACTATCCCGTACTTACAGGGGAAAGCATTATTTATAAGGTAGATTATAAGAATGCTTCGGCAATAGTGGGCACTCCTCTTTTCACAGTATACAACAACGGCAAGACCGTTAAGCCCGAAGCAGACAAAAATCCCACTGCCACAGGCGGACAGTTCTCACACTGGACTCTTGACAGGGCATCAAGGACGGACGCATTCGGCAGTTCCGACAACTTCACCATAAGCAAGGACACAACGGTTTATGCCGTTTATGCGAGAGAGTTCAGCGAAAATGTTCAGCAGGATATTGAAGTTATACATAATACTGACTTCAATATGGATATAAAGTCTGAATTCAAGCTTAAGGATTCGGCAGGAAACGATGTTGACGTAAAGAACGGCGACTTCACATTCGCAATATCTGAGGGAAATCTTCCCACAGGTCTGAATCTTTCTTCCGACGGCGTTCTTTCGGGAAGAACAACAGACGATGTGGGCAGTTCACGGGTCAAGCTCAAGGTGACTGACAATTCTCCTTTTATGACTGTTTCAACAACACATACAAAGGAGGCAGAGATATCTCTGAATATTATTGTCAAGCAAAAGGATATGACAAATGAGGATTGTGTTGCTCCTATTGAGGAACAGGTTTATACAGGCTCGGAGATAACTCCTCTGCCGACAATAAGCCTTGGAGATTATACCCTTGTAAATCAGAAGGACTACAATCTTTCATATAATAACAACAAGGACGCAGGCAAAGCAACAATAACCATAGACTTCACAGGCAACTACACGGGACAGAAAACAGTGGATTTCACAATCAAAAAGGCTGATTCCACAGTGACACCCGCTGACGGCGAAGCAACCTACGGCTCTGAAATGGTAATTACTGCGGAGGTTAAGAGGTCCGCAATTCAGACGGTTGCTCTTACGGCGGCTCAGGATTATGTTGCGTTCTATGCGGGAGAAACACCCATAGGCACTGCTCCCGTTGAATATTCCGGCGACGGCGGAACAGCGACACTTCGCACAACGGCTGACAAAAAGCTTTCCCCCGGCGTAAATGTGATTACGGCGGTATACGGCGGCAGCGTAAATCTGAACGGAAGCAACGGAAACAATATTTCCTTCAGACTTAACCCCAAGGAGCTTACCTATACTGTTCCTTCCTTCACCAAGGAATATGACGGAAGTACGGAGGTAAGCTATAAATTCTCGCCCACACCCGAAGAGGGACTTATTCCCGGCGACAGCGTTGAAGTCACCGTGAAGGGCAATACGGACAGCCCCAACGTAAGCGCTGACCCCTATACGGTTACTTTCTATGAAAATCTTTCATCAATAGGCGGAGAGCACGCAGGATATTATACTCTCCATGCAGCCTCCGAAAGTGCGGAAGTGACCATAACAGCCAAGGAAATAAACGGGGCTGAAATAGAAGAAATACCTCCTCAGATTTTCGTAAGAGGAGGAGCAACCCCCGATGTTACCATAAACTATGAGGGAATACATTTCGTAAAGAATAAAGATTATACCCTCAGCTATGAAAACAATGAAAACGTAACAGAGGGAACAGGAAAGAGAGCAAAGGTAAAGGTTACATTTACAGGCAACTACACGGGAGGTACAGAGGCCGAATTCGATATCGTAAAAGCAGACTCTGTTATACAGGGCACAAGCGAAACCGTAACCTACGGCGATGAATTTACACTTACGGTCAATGTGAAGAAAGCCGAACCGGCAAAAATTTCCGCAGATGACGGAGATACGGTTTACTTCTACCTTGGCGACGAGAACGGAATACTTCTTGGCTCTAAGGACGTTAAATATAACGACCCTCAGCATATGGACGAGGGAACTGCAAGAATAACCCTCACCGCTGACAATAAATTCAAGCCCGGCACAAACACCGTAACTGCGGTATATGAGGGCAGTGTAAACCTGAACGGCGGCACGAATGGCGAAATGACGGTTCTTCTCCTTCCCAGAGAGCTGAACTACACGGTAGCGGATATGGAAAAGACCTATGACGGAAAAACCGAGGTAAGAGCTGAAGGCGTTCCCACCGACAAGATAGGTGATGACGAAGTTCAGATTACTGCAATCGGCGACACCGACAGCCCCAATGTAAGGGAAGAGCCTTACACGGTTCAATTCTTCGAGGCAGAGCTTACAGGCGCTCATAAGGATTATTACACCGTTTCCTGCGTTCCGACGGCAAATGTTACGATTTTAGCACAGAACGCAAGTCATGTGGACATAGCAAACATAGAGCAGCAGATTTACACGGGCAGTCAGATATGTCCCGAGGTAAGCCTTAACTGCGGAGAGCTTGACCTTGTAAGGGACAGGGATTATGACGTATCCTTCGGTTCCAACATAGACGTAACTAAGAAAGCAAGCGTGACCGTCACCTTCAAGGGCAATTACACAGGCGAGGTAACAGAGTTTTTTGAAATCATAAAGGCCGACTCAGTAGTTTCATCAGGTGATTCATCGGCGGTATACGGCGAAAACCTCACGATTTCCGCAAGCGTTGCAAAGGCGCCAAGCCCCATAGCAGAGATAGCTCTCACAGCGGTAGCGGAACAGGATTATGTTTCATTCTATGCGGGAGATGTTTGTATAGGCTCTGCGAAGGTAGAATATAACAATGAGGACAGAAAGGATTCCGGCACGGCGACACTTAACTATGATACCACCGAAAAGCTTATTCCTGTTGGCACAACAGTCGTAAAGGCGGTTTATGGCGGAAGTGTAAACTTAAACGGCGGAGAGGGCAGCGAAACAAGCGTTGAAATCACGCCAAAGACCCTTAGCTATACAATTCCCGAAGCCGTTTCAAAGGAATATGACGGCAGCGCAGACTATACGATTGAACTCAGCCCCGATGATGAAATAGAGGGCGACAATGTAACAGTATCCGCAAAGACATCGGCAGCAAGCGCAAATGCGGGAGATTATGACGTAACCTTCTATGAGGTTACTCTTACAGGCGATGACGCTCAGTATTATACAGTACAGTCTGACCCTCAGACATCAAAGCTTAAAATAGAACGCAAAAATGTTTCAGAGGGCGTTGAAATTGAGCCGATAGGAAAACAGGTATATACGGGCAGCGCCATAGTGCCTGAGCTTCATATCACCTATAACGGTATGACCCTTGCCAACGAAACAGACTATGACGCTGTATTCACGAACAACACGGAGGCAGGAGAAGCATCTGTTCAGATAACCTTCAAGGGCAACTATGAGGGAGAAATGACGGAAAGCTTTGTAATTGTAAAGGCGGACTCCGTTACACAGATAACGGCTCCCGAAAGCGCAGTATACGGCGACACCTTTACCGTTACGGCAAATGTGAGAAAGGCCGAGCATACCGAAATTATGAGCATAGTGCTTGGTTTTGACACAGTAGAGCTTCGTGTCGGCGATGAGATTCTGGGCAGCGGCGTTGTGACATACGCTCCTGACGGACTTAGCGGAACGGCTTCGATAGAGGTTTCCACGGCTGACAGAAAGCTTAAGATAGGAGAAAACATAATCACTGCCGCATACGGCGGAACTCCGAACCTTAACGACAGCATCAGCGCCGAGGCAAGCGTAAGACTTGACAAAAAGCCTTTGCCCTACACGGTAAAGATAAATGACAAGGAATATGACTCAACTCCCGATATGCCTGCGGAATTTTCACCCGAAGCAGGCGCAGCGGTAAACGGCGACCTTCCCAACATAACAGGTAAGGCGACTGTTTCATCAGGTGATGCGGGATTCTACGACAGCGTTGTTCTTTCCGAAGTGACCGTAGACGACGGATATTACGAAGTGGAGGAAAGCGGCGAGATAAGCCTTGACACATCTGCTGAAATATATGCAAAGGACAGCGGAAAGTTAACCATTCAGACAATCGACGACCAGACATACACCGGCTCGGATATCACACCGCCTGTTACCGTAACAGATGATGCCATAGGAAAGACACTTTCGGCAGGAAGTGACTATGAGGTTTCATATTCCGACAACGTAAATGCAGGTCAGGCAACTGTTGAGCTTGTATTTGGCGGAAACTATGAGGGAACAAGAACGGTAAGCTTCAATATTGTGAAGGCTCCCTCCACAGTGACGGTTGTTTCCGGCGGTGAAACGGTTGTTTACGGCGATAAGGCAGAGCTTAACGTAAGCGTTGACGGCGCAGCCGCTGAAGGCGATTATGTAACGCTTGTAATAAATGGAAGTCCTTACGAAACATTCGGCTCAGAGCATACGATCGTTCTGGACACATATGAAAGAATGCTTCAGATAGGACAGAATATAATAGATATAGTTTACAGCGGAAACGACAACGTAGAGGGAAGCTCCACGCAAATCACCATCAATATGGAAAGACGTCCTCTCACATATACGGTAAGTGCACAGGGCAGAACCTATGACGGCACGAAGGACATAAGCGTAAGCCTTACACCTTCAAACAATGATGACGATGATGTGACTCTCAGCGCACAGGGCAGCCTGTCGTCGGCAAATGCCGGCGAATATAACGCCGTTGACCTCAGCGGAATAGTGCTTAGCGGAAAAGATGCGGATTATTATACCGTTTCCGATAACGCAGGAAATGTGGCTCTTGACAGCCCCATTGAAATTACGCCCAAGAGCAGCGAGGGACTTACTGTCGAGGATATACCTACCCTCAGATATACGGGAAGTCAGATAAGACCGAAGGTTTCTGTTTCTGACGGAGAAACGGCTCTTGCAGAGGGAACGGACTATGACCTTGACTACGGCGAAAACCTTATGGGCGAGGGAAGTGTTATCATCACCTATAAGGGCAACTACACAGGCGAAACAGAGGTTACATTTGAAATTATAAAGGGAATTCCGGGAGAAATCATATTCCCCACCGCAGGCGATATTACTTACGGTATGACACTTTCTCAGTCTGAATTCAGCGGAGGAAACACAAACGGCAGCTTTGAATGGGCTGATGGCAGCATTATGCCCGATGCCGGCGTACAGTCATACGATGTTGTATTTACGCCAAACGATTCTGAGTTTTATGAGTATGAAGGAGTAAGCCTTGTAAGAACGGTAAGCATAAATGTGCTTCAGGCAAAGCCTGAGTTAAAGACACTTCCTCAGATTTCACAGCTTATAACAGGCGCAAAGCTTGAAAGCGCAGAAATCAGGGGCGGAGAATTCACCGATCTGAACGGTAATGTACTCAGCGGAACTTACAGCTTCAAGGACGGCGGCAAGTCGGTTAAACCGGGAATCTCTGACGAAATCGTTATATTCACTCCCGACAACGCAAACTACGCTCCCATAGAAATAAGCGTAAGCGTAACAGTTATACAGCCTTCAGGCAGCTCCAACGCCGGCGGCGGCGGTGGCGGCGGTGGCGGCGGCGGAGGAGGAAAGGTTACCTCCGAAAAGACCACCGAAGTAACTACAAGCAGCAGCGAAAAGACTGACGATTCAAAGGACAGCGCCGAAGAAAATGCAGACAACAGCAGCGCAGAGGGCAGCAACAGCTCAGACAGCGGCAGCACAGGCGTTGACACAGACAAGACCGAAAGCTGGACAAATCCCTTTGAGGACGTTGACAGTGACAGCTGGTATTATGAGGCTGTTAAGTGGGCAAACACAAACGGAATTATGAGCGGAACCGAAAAGACCGCATTTGAACCGCTGAAGCCTGTTACAAGGGCTATGATAGTAGCTATACTTTACAGAGCGGAAGGCTCACCAAAGGTAAGCGGCAAGTGCACATTCGAGGACGTAGCAGATGAGGCATATTATGCTGATGCTGTTTCATGGGCAGAGGCAAACGGAATAGTTATGGGATATTCCGAAACAAGCTTTATGCCCGACATACCCATCTCAAGAGAGCAGATGGCGGCAATTATGAACAGATATGCCGCATTCAAGGGTATTGACACACAGCCTGCCCCCGAGGAAGATCTCAGCGAATTCAAGGATAATGAGAATGTTTCCGACTGGGCAAAGGAAAATGTAGAATGGGCAGTAAGCGCAGGCATAATTTCCGGCGAAGGAAATGACACCATCAATCCTCTCGGAAACACCACCAGAGCGGCGGCAGCCTCCATTCTCTACAGATTCACAGAAAACACCAAATAAAATCATAACCCACGGAACGCCCCACACAAGCGCCCATCACGGACACATGGGGGCGTTCCCCTTTTTTACGGGACAAACCACACAGCAAAATTAATTGTATGGTGAAAGAAACGACACCATCAATCCTCCCGGAAACACCACCGGAGCGGCGGCAGCCTCCATTCTCTACAGATTCACAGAAAACACCAAATAAAATCATAACCCCCGGAACGCCCCACACAAGCGCCCATCACGGACACTTGGGGGCGTTCCCCTTTTTTACGGGACAAACCACACAGCAAAATTAATTGTATGGTGAAAGAAATGACACCATCAATCCTCTCGGAAACACCACCAGAGCGGCGGCAGCCTCCATTCTCTACAGATTCACAGAAAACACCAAATAAAATCATAACCCCCGGAACGCCCCCACACAAGCGCCCATCACGGACACTTGGGGGCGTTCCCTTTTTTTTATGGGACAAAGCCTTACAGCAAAAACACAGTCGCCGCCCAACATCAACAGGTGCGTATGTAAGTTTACATAAGTAGTTGAAAAAAGATATTATTTAAGTAGTTTGGCGCCTGATATAGAATTATTTTCTAAAGCAGTGTGACAGCATTGGTCGGTAGAAATAATGCATTGGCATTCAGATGTTACTTTTAAGGAAGATGCCAACACAACATTAAATAAAATATCAGCTCAGAACTTAAATATAATAAATAAATGGTGTTTATCAATACTAAAAACCTTCAGCATAGCAAGGTTTGAAAGGGGCAGGCGCAGATTATCATTTTGAAATATAACATTTCATGCGTACGTCCTGCCGTGATATACTATTGACTTTGCTTATAAAAATATTTATAATAACTTTTAGTGATCGTCTTTGTTTTTTGTTCTCGGCTGATATTATTATCGACCCGACGTTAGGTAACGGAAATCAGGTGTCGGGAGGGCGATTGGAATCAAGAGCAATGAGTTTTTAGGAGAGTTGTACGGTTCTCTGGCTAATCAGAAGAATCAGGGTGTCTATATCATTCGTTTCTTCAATGACACCGGAAGCAGATATTTCACGCTGCCAACAAACAAGAAGCATTGGGCGAATGTATACCTTGAAAGCGAAAAACACTATGCGAAGGATTGTGTATTGACTGATGAAATCAAGGCGAGCTTTCCGAATCCTATAGACCTTGACGGGCTTACCCGGTATATTTCCGACAATCCGGATTCAAATAAGCTGGCATATTGTATGTCAGGGTTTGGTATTTCTGCAGGTGTTGGGACTGACAAGAATAAATTTGCTAAAGCCTTGTCCATACAGTTTGGTCACTTTGTTATTAGTACGGAGCCGGACATCAGCAACGATGTGTGCGGGTATACCGGTCGATACTAAATGGTGAAGAGGTGAACTCTAAGGACATAAGGGAACCGAGATATTCGGAAGATGCAAACGGTTATTCCGATTTCCGATGCCGGACCTGATCAGACAATAAAAATAACCACCGACATTAATGCCGATGGCTTTGAGGGAAATATTTAGTTGATAAAGATCAGACTTCTAATGAAGTCAGCAGGAAGGAGGGACACCCTCTGGTGGAAAACCTGATAGATATCAGCAGCTGCCCGGTGGCAAATGTGTTGAATTTGCTGCTTCAGGATAAATCGACAAAAAAGAATATCATCTGGGCTACGGCTACCTACGAGGAGTATGGTGAAGGATTCACCGACAAGGTGCAGATGAATTCGAATACGTTGCTGCGGCGGACCGATATTATTCGTCCACGCATACAGAAGTCGCCGGAGGCGCAGGTACAGCGAACTCGGAAAAGAGCGGAGGTATTCACTCCGGCATGGCTGTGCAATCGAATGAACAATCACTGTGATGAGGATTGGTTCGGACGGACAGGTGTATTTAATACAGAAAATGAGGATCACACATGGAATGTTACTGAGGGAAGAATCGAATTTCCAAAAGGAAAAAAGTGGCAGCACTATGTGGACTCCCGCCGACTTGAAATCACCTGCGGAGAAGCTCCATATCTGGTTTCTCGTTATGATGTGTCAACAGGAGAAAAGATTGTTCCGCCGATACGGCGTATAGGAATGCTTGACAGGAAGCTCAGGATCGTAAACGAGAATACCGATACATATGAGGATTGGGTGAAGTGGACGATTCGTGCTTTCGAGGCATCATATGGTTATGAATATCAGGGCGATAATGTTCTGATTGCAAGGATAAACCTGTTATTGACCTTTATGGATTACTACGAGGAGCGTTGGGAGCAGCGTCCGGATGATAAACTATTGGAAAAAGTGGCTAACAAAATAGCATGGAATATATGGCAGATGGACGGTTTAAAAGACACGGCGCCACTGGGTAAGCCGTATGAGGAGTTTAAACAGATAACACTCTTTGATATGCCTGGTGCAGAGAACGAAAGTAAAGATGTTCCGGAAGCCGAACCATGTAGGATATTTAACTGGAGAAATAACGCTTCTCTGAAGTTTATGGATATAAAGGAGATGAAAGTCATGGGAAAGAAATTATTTGATTATGTGATTGGAAATCCTCCGTATCAACAAGATACAGATGGAGCAGGTAGGCAAGCAAAGCCAGTTTATAATTTGTTTATGAATGAAGCCAAGAAAATTGCGTCAAATAGCATATCATTAATTACACCGTCCCGTTGGTTTTCAGGTGGGATGGGATTGGATAGCTTTAGAAGCGAAATGCTTAATGACCATCATCTTAAGGCAATTGTGGATTATACAAACGCTAAAGACATTTTCCCTAATACAAGCATTAGTGGCGGTGTAAATTATTTTGTTTGGAAAAGGAATTATGAAGGTGATTGCACTTTTACAAATACAACAAATGGCGAAACTTCAACAAAAATAAGAGATTTGTCAGAGTTTCCGGTATTGGTTAGATATAATCGGGCAGTAGATATCATTCACAAGGTTGAGAAAGTTACGCCAGTAAGTTTAGCTACCATTACAAGTGGATTGATGCCATTCGGTTTGTCTACAAATTACCGAGGACGTACTGAAAAATCTGGAAAAGACGCTTTGACCCTCTACGCCAGTAATTGCATTACATATATCTCAAGGAGTGAAATCATAAAAGGCATAGAGTATATTGATAATTTTTGTGTTATGATAAGTAAGACTGGTGCGGAGCATGCCGGCGAGCCAAGTAAAGATGGGACATTCCGAGTTATTCCAAGTTCCATGAAAGTTATCGGACCCAATGAGGTATGCACACATTCATATTTTTTGATTGGAAATTATGAACAAAAAAAGCCCGCTGAAAATCTTTATAAATACATGCGGACAAGACTTGTGCGATTTTTGATGCTAATGTCAATGAGCGGATATGGCCTATCTAAACTTGTCATGAGCTTTGTTCCATTGCAAAATTTTTCGGACAATTCCGATATAGATTGGTCTGTTGATGAACGAAGTATTGAAGTTCAACTATACAAAAAATATAGGTTTAGTGATAAGGAAATAGATTTTATCGAGTCAAATATTAAGGAGATGGCATAATGGCAGCGATTCAGATTAAAACAGCATCAAAGGTTGTTCCGCAGTGTTATGCCTATACCACTCCCGGAGTGCCTGCCCATGATGGCTGGACGAAGATAGGCTTTACTGAGCGTGATGTGGAAACACGCATAAGAGAGCAAACTCATACTGTAGGCGTTGAGCACAAAACATGGTGGAAAAGGCGTGCTGCATATATGACAGAGCCTTACGGAATATTTAAGGATCATGACTTCCATGCTTATCTTAAAAAGTTGGGAGTACAGCGTGAAAAAAGTACCGAATGGTTTAAAATTGAACCTAACGCTGCTCTTGAAAATTTTATGGATTTTGTACAAAATCATGGCGTCGTATCTGAAAAAGATGCTGATGCAGTTATCCCATATAAGCTCCGTGAGGAACAGGCGGAGGCAGTGCAAAAAACGGCCGAATATTTCAATGGCAGAGAGAAAGCAGAGTTCCTTTGGAACGCAAAGCCACGTTTCGGAAAGACCCTTTCTGCATATGACTTATGCATGAAGCTTGATGCAAGCAGCATTCTTATTGTTACAAACCGTCCTGCTATTGCCAATTCGTGGTATCAGGACTACGAGACCTTCTTCGGCCCGCAGTCCGGTTATATCTTTGTAAGCAAAGTGGACGGGATCAAGGACAGAAGGTTTGTCTGCAGCCGTGAGGAATATTTAAAGAAGCTTGATGAAGATGCAGAAATAAAGGGCTTTATTGAATTTGTCAGTCTGCAGGATCTGAAAGGTTCTATCCATTTCGGCGGACAAAATGACAAGTTGAAAGAAATAAAAGATACCGTATGGGATATTCTTATTATAGACGAAGCCCACGAGGGCGTTGATACCTACAAAACTGATACTGCCTTTAATCATATCCGCAGAAAAAGGACATTGCATCTTTCAGGCACACCGTTCAAGGCTTTGGCGAATGACAAGTTTCCGTCGAGCGCCATTTATAACTGGACATATGCTGATGAGCAGAAAAAGAAGCGTGACTGGAATGCTTCTGACGAGATTGAGAATCCCTATGCAAATTTGCCCCGTTTATCCCTCTATACCTATCAGATGTCCGATATTATAAGAGACAGAGTTAAAAGAGGTATAGAGCTTGCGGATGATGATATTGAAGAATTTGCCTTTGACCTTAACGAATTTTTCAAGACAAACGAGTTCGGGAAATTTGTACATGACGCAGATGTTAACAAGTTTCTTGATGCAATGACTTGGCAGGAGAAGTTCCCGTTTTCTACTCCTGAACTCCGTGACGAACTGAAGCACACATTCTGGATATTGAACCGTGTGGCGAGCGCAAAGGCTCTCGCGAAGAAGCTGAAGTTTCATCCCGTATTCAAAGATTACGAAATTATCCTTGCTGCAGGCGATGGAAAATTGGATTACAATGATGAGAATGAGAAGTCCTTTGACAAGGTGACAAAGGCTATTTCCGAACATGATAAAACTATCACACTTTCCGTAGGACAGCTGACCACGGGCGTTACCATTCCTGAGTGGACGGCAGTTCTTATGCTCTCCAACATGGCCAGTCCCGCACTCTATATGCAGGCAGCTTTTCGTGCGCAAAACCCGTGTCTTTTTCAAGACAGCGACGGCAATTCCTACAGAAAGCAGAACGCCTATGTGTTCGACTTTGACCCTGCTCGCACCCTTACGATTTTTGAGCAGTTCGCCAACGATCTGATTCCGGAAACCTCCGGCGATAAAGGTGATTTTGACAGTCGCAAGCAGCATGTAAAGGAGCTTTTGAACTTCTTCCCGGTGTACGGCGAAGACGAAGAAGGCTCGATGATAGAACTGGATGCGGAAAAAATTCTCACTATTCCACGTCATATCCATGCAAGAGAGGTTGTGGAGCGCGGCTTTATGTCGAATTTCCTGTTTGCCAATATCAACGGTATTTTTGGTGCGCCGAGGGAAATTATCGACATCATCAACAATATGCAGGCACTTGAGGAGCCGAAAGCTCTTACTCCGGCTCCTATTGATGAAACTACAGCAGACAGTCTGAATCTGAATGAAAACGGCGAGGTTGAAATTCCGAGTGAACAGATTATCGGAACGGCAAGTGAGCTTTTCGGAGATAAGGTTTATGCAGATGTGGAGGATAAATTAGAAGCAGCCGTAGAGGAAATTCAGAGGAAGGTCAAAATAACCCCGAATCCAAATAAGGATGAGCTAAAGACTTTGCGGGAGCAGTTTTCCAAGCCGATTGCAGATACGCTTATGGAGTCCGCAAAAACGCAGTATGGCGGTGATTTGAAAAAATCCACCATGAATCGGTTGGAGCGTAAAATCCAAGAAACCACGGATACTGTCGTAAACCATGAGTACGGAGATTATATGATTCGTGACAATCAACTTGTTAAAGAACATAACGACAAAATACATGAAGCACAGCAGTCCGGTGCCACGATGGCTGAGATAATGCAGATCGATGAGGAGTATTCTGCCAGACGGCTCCAGGGCTATCGTGACATGGTAGACAATATCAACAAGAAGCTTCACAGCGATGAGGTTGCCAGGAATGCTGCGGAAACAATTGTTGAGACAGTTGAAACCGAGAAGCTGAATGCCGAAAAGGATTCTATAGAAAAAAACGTTCGTGATCATCTGAGAGGTTTCTCCCGAACCATTCCCGCTTTTCTTATGGCCTATGGTGACGAGAACACCACTCTTGCAAATTTCGATTCACTTGTTCCGGAAAATGTGTTCTGGGAAGTTACAGTTAATCCGCAGAATGGTCAGGGCGTGACGCTTGACCAGTTCCGTATGCTGCGTGATGGTGGGGACTACACAGCCGAAAGCGGTGAGAAAAAACACTTTGACGGACATCTTTTCGATGAAGTCGTATTCAATGACGCCGTTCAGGAATTTATGAAAAAACGCACCGAGCTTGCAGACTACTTTGAGCCGGATCACAAGGAAGATATCTTCGATTATATTCCGCCGCAGCGCACCAATCAGATATTCACGCCGAAAAAAGTCGTGAAGGATATGGTGGACAGACTGGAGCAGGAAAACCCCGGCTGCTTTGATGATCCTGATGCTACATTTGCCGATCTCTATATGAAATCGGGAATGTATATAACAGAAATAGTAACTCGGCTCTATCAGAGCAAGCGTATGAGAGCGTTATATCCTGATGATGCCGAAAGACTGAATCACATTTTTGCCAAGCAGGTGTACGGCTGTGCCCCGACAGAGATTATATACCGCATTTGTCTGCGTTATATTCTTGGATTCAGTGACGAGATAAATATCGAGAAAAATAATATCCGACTTTGTGATACTCTGGAGTACGCAAAGAACGGAACTATGGACACAGAAATACGAAAGCTATTTGAACTTTAAGGGTTGGATTAATTGAGGCGCAGAATTAATGGGTGACTTGATGGGGAAAACTGTACAGGAAACAGGTATTGACACAATATTCAAAGAAGTCCATCATCGGGAAAACTTGACTTAATAAACCCGGAGCAGCTGCGCCTTTTTCACCTCAGCGTGAGCAATAACAGATTTGCATCTGTAAGTCGGGAGGATTATCTGACAGATATTGTCAGCGAGTACGTTTTTCCGATGGTGCAGATACAGAAACTTACGAACCCGAAATCGGATGTTATCCCAAGGAATATCGGGCTGAAAGTCCTCCGGACAGTGAAAAGGAATGGGGCCGCCGACCTACGGAAAATGAACTTCGGAAAGATTCCCCTCTATGCCTTTCACGAAGAAAAATCAAGTGCATATCATTTGTTATCGCTTGGAGATATTTGCGGTATGATTGGTTTTTATAATTTCATATTGTTCCATACATCTGAAGATAAAAATATGAAAAACCGTCAGTATCCGGCTCTATATCCTGTCTCATACAAATTACTGCATCTGAATTTGACAATTTTGCTCTTCCTTTTAACTCTTCAGCTGCGGCGAAAAAGACTTACTGAAATCGGCTTTGATCTGCTGATCATTCTCCATATAAAAATCCCTCTTTATATCCCCTGTTATAACTATTACATTTTCCATAAAAAATACCCCATAAAATATCGCAAATACATGTTTTATTTGTATAGAGCGTATCATAGTAAAAAGCCTTTTGCAGAAGTTGTTTTCAACAAAGGGCTTTTTTAGTCAGTTTATACCCTCCTTTAACTGACAAAATAAGGTTACAAGGAGGGATTTATTATGAATTTACAAAAGTATTTATGATGCAGGACTTTAATGAAAATTTAATTGAAATTATGACAAGTGAGAAATTTTTATGGATTGGGGACATTATGTGATTACATCAGAGCCGGCATCTGATTTGCCCTGTACATTAGGCTATTTTGGCGGTTCAGGCTATGAATCCGAAAGAAGTCTTATGAGAAAAATAGCGAAACTCTTTCCTCAGCAGAAAATAATCTTTCTACAGAAACAAGCTTAGGTAACCTTATGTCTGACTATGATATTCAAATAAACGGGATCGGCGAAGGAATAATGAATTATACCTTCAGTCTGCCCGATTAAAACGGAGAATACAGCGATGTGAGGAGCTTTAACTCCCTTTCGGTAACAGATAAATTCAACGCTTCTGCTTCAGCAGGTAATGATAAATACACATTACGCCAAAATTTTAAACAGTGTCTCCGGTGTCGAACATATCGTACGTAAATCTTTTGTATAATCTGATAGTCTGCATATTTTGTTAAAAATAAAGTAAGAATTATTGCAAAAGACTAAGCTAATGTCAAACAGGCTTTTACTGAAAACGAGAGGTATGAAAATATTTGGTTTTATTTGTTGGCTTTGCAGAATTTAATAGTATATTATATTGCAAATTATATGGAAGTATATAAATAATTCTAAATTGCGTACAAAAGTAATATTTGCATATCATATAAAACACAATTCAGTCAGCTTGTCTGTTTTGCAGCTTCAAGAATGAAATCTGCTAAAAATAAACTAAAGAGTATGTTTTAAGCAAACAGATTTTACAAGGAGGTAAGTACACGAAATCACAATATATCGTTTACGGATTCGGATATAGGAGAATACACAATTGTCGATGAGGAAAAATGGTATGCAGAATGGAGAACCACTCAGACCGAAGTAAGAGAAAACACAGAAAATCCGGTGGACGAAACAGCAAACTATGACGTTGTATTTCTTGTTGATGATTCCGGAAGTATGGCAACAAACGACAGCAACAAGGTAAGGGCCACAGCAGTTTATAACTTTATCCGTACACAAAGTGGAGGCGATGGAATATATGTGGAGTTTTTCACCGATTCCTTAAGGACAGGTGTAGAATATACTAAAGTAAACGCCATACAGGATTGGGGAAAGCTTCAGAAAACCATTTCCAACCTTAACTCAAGCGGCGGAACGGACATAAGCGGAGCAATAAAGAAAGGTATAAGCATTCTGGACGGTATTGACAGAAACACCGAAAAAATGATGGTTCTTCTTACAGACGGAAAACAGGACACAAAGGGAACCGCTTATGATGATAAGGCGGCAGAAAAAGCTAATGCAAAGGGTTATAAAATAGACGTAATAAGCCTTGGAGAGGATATAGACGAAGACGTTTTAAAGACAATTGCTTCTGTAACAGGCGGAAAATATTATACTTCTGAAACCGCAGACAACCTTGTGGGAATTTATCAGGAAATTCAGGGTGAGAATATGGGCTGAAGCCTGCGTATCTATAAAAACGGCAGACTGACACGGGCTGATTTGCAAAATTTGTTTTTAAAAAGACTGCGGCTCCGACCCACAAAAGCTTCAGCCACAGCGGCAGGGCGTGCATGGGGCGGGTGGGCGGGGTCTCTGAAGCTTGCGTATCTATAAAAACGGCAAGCTGACATGGGTTGATTTGAAAAAAATCAGCCGGCAAAGGAGGTCTGTCGGCTGAAAGGGTTTATTGCTCTGTAAGGTTTTCTTTGCTGCGGCTTATGGGCAGCTTAACAATTATTTTGAACTCATTCTCGGATATGTCCTTTTCAAGACTGCCCCCGTGCTTTGAAATAATTTTGTCACATACGGTAAGTCCTATGTTTGTGCTTTCCACTTGGGCACGGTCCTGCCTGATACCATTGCTGAAGCTGAATATAAGCTGTCTTGAATTGTTGAATACGTTTATGACAACAGCCTTATCCTTATCCGCATACTTTGTGATATTTGAAAAAATATTGTCAAACACACGCCTCATATATTGTATATCCATAGATATAAAATAATCCTTGCCTTTATCCTGAGAATATTCTATTTTGAAATGCTTTTCATTCAGTGTAAACAGATAATCCTCCATAAGCTCACTGAATACATTTTTATTGTATATTTCCTTATGAAGAGCGTCATCGTTCATATTGAATGTAAGAAAATACTCAAAAATCTTATCCGAGAGCTGCTTTATCTGATATGCCTTCTCAAGACTTTTCTCCGTATACATCTCTCTTGCATTTTCATTCTTGTATTTTTTCCCCGTAAGTATTTCAAGATAGCCTATCAGAATAGTGAGAGGTGTACGCAGATCGTGGCTCATGGTCATTATAAGATGATGCCCCGACTCTATAAGGGAATTTTCCTTTTCGTGTCTTTCTACAATAGAAGCCCTCATTTCCTCCATCAGTCCTGCCAGAACTCCCAGTCCGCTGGTTTTTCTGACTGTTATCCTGTGGTTTACGTCACCGTTCATAATTATTCCCGCGTCCTTTTCAAGAACGGAATAGTAAAGGGAAAATCTGACAAATGAAACAAGTATAATCGTCAGCATAACCAGAAAACACAGCAAAAACTGAAGCTGTGAATATATAAACCTTGCCCTCATATCCGAGAAGTATATATAATCCACATCGGCTTTCTTATTCGCAAAGGTTATTGTATACCTTGGATGATATCCGTATGGCGCTAGCTCCTTATCCCTGTCTATCACGGAGCTTTCCGTTCCTCCGGCGGAATCGTAGACAATGGATCCGTTGTCATATATTATCAGCAGCACATTTTTCCTGCTGTTTACCCAATTGTCAACCTTGTCAATATCCGTAGTCGCAATATCGTTTTTTGAAACATATTCCTGAAAGCTTTCGACCTCTTTACGGGTTATGTCCATCACATAATCGTGATTTCTGTATCTCTCTCCTATAACTATATTCTCTATAAGCAACAGGAAAAAAAACAGTCCGAATGCGCACAACACCGAAAAAACAATTACGGCAATAATGCCCTTTTTAATTCCGGGTTTTATCAGCTTATTCAATTCTGTAACCCCTTCCCCACACCGTTTTTATATATTTGGGATTCTGTGGGTCCTTTTCTATTTTCGATCTCAGCTTTCTTATATGCACGGTAACCGTATTGCTTGCGGAATATACATACATTTCATTCCATACGGATTCGTATATGTTTTCATTTGTAAATATCTTCTTTCTGTTTGAGGCAAGCAAAAGCAGAATATGATATTCTATGTCTGTAAGTATAACCTCGTTTCCCCCTACGGTAACAGAATTCTTGTCCTTATCTATTACAAGGTCGTCTATTTTAATTACATCTGACGACTCCTCTCCCGCATTGCCATATACATAATATCTGCGCAGAAGTGCCTTGACTCTCGCCACTATTTCGGAAAACGAAAAAGGCTTGACCATATAGTCGTCACCGCCTAAGCAGAAGCCCATTGTTTTGTCTGAGTCCTCTGTTTTCGCCGTGAGAAAAAGTATGGGAGCCATTGTCTTTTCCCTGATTTCAACACAAGCCTTATAGCCGTCCTTAACAGGCATCATAACGTCAAGAATAATAAGCGATATATTCTCGTCCGCCTTTTTTACAGCGTCATCTCCGTTTATTGCCTCCACTACGTTATACCCCTCGCTCTCAAGAAGAACTCTCAGAACCTCTCTTATCTCCGGGTTGTCATCGGCAATAAGTATAGTGTAGTTTTTCTCCATAATCTGACCCCCTCTGAAAAAGAGGTGTGATGCAAATACGGTGTTTACATCACACCCCACAAAGAATTATCCTAAAAGATTGGGATTTTCATACTGCGCCGTTAAAATATGGTGCTGATTTTCTGCTTCTCTTATTTTATTTGTAAGATCCTTTACATTATAGCGGTAATTATCAAGCTGAAGCTCTGTTATCTGACCCAATTCGTACTGCTTTTCATATACGTTCATTGTGTTTTTAAGCGTAGTAAGCTGTTCGGTGAGTGTTTTATGGTTTTCCTCAAGAACAGTTATATTGTCGAAAAGCGTCTTTACAGAAGCCTCATATTTCAGCTTTGTATCATTCAGAGTGCTTGTGGCGGAAAAGAGCTGTGCCTGCTTCTGAAGTCTTGTGTCCGTTGAATAGAGGTCGGAATGAAGATCAAGCTCATACTTTGCCACCTCTACATTATTTTCAAGAAGTCTTATATTCATATTGCTGCTCGATGTTGCAAGAGCGACCTGCTTGTCAAGAGATACAGGGTCTATCGGGGTATATTCCCACCCCTCTATCTCTATGGGGTAAACTGCTGCCACATTATATTCGCACAGCGTATTGAGCGCCGCATACTGACTGTCAAGAGTGGACTGAAGAGAAGCCTTGCCGGCAATTACGGCATTATAATTGTCAACCTCTGCGTCATATGCCGTCTGGCTCATCATACCAAGGTCATACTGCTTTTTGGAAATATCAAGCTTTCTTTTTGCAAGGCTGATATTTTCGTCATAAATCGCAAGGCTGTTCTGCGCTGCTTCAATAGCGGAAAAATAGCTTTCCACGCTGTGCCTTATCTGTTCCTTTGTTATATCATATTTGTCCTTATAGGACTGAATCTGAAGTGTAAGCTGCTTTCTGCTTACGGCATATGCAACGTCCTCCACAAAAGAATTTGTATTCCTGCCGTCAAAAAGAACATCGTCATAGGCCTCCTCAGCCACGTCTATGCTGTCCTGCAATGTCTTGAGGGAGGAGCTTACATTAATAGCCCTTTCTGTCGCCATATCAACGGTCATAGCCTGACCCTCCTCAAGCTTGGGCATGGCTCCTGTGCCTACTCCGGCAGCGCTCGTCCTTGTTCCCACGGAAGAAGCGTCAATGCCTATATTCAGTTTGTTTGTCTTGGCATATACTCCCGAAGTAAATGCGCCGGAAGTCATAATTGCCGCCGTAAACAGGGCAAGCGCCGTCTTTCTAAATCTCATAATAAAACCTCCTTATGCGGAAAAACCGCCGTTCTGCTGATTTTCTCTGTATTCCTTGAGCGCTCTTGAATATTTGTCCTCCATAGCGTCTGCATAGGGTGAAAACTTCGAGGTTATGCGTCTTATTCTTCTGAGCAGACTGTCCACAAGGGAATATACGACAGGTATAAACACAAGTGTAACAAGAGTTGAAACAGAAAGACCGAATATAATCGTCACACCCATTGCCTGCTGGCTTTCCATACCCTCTGAAAGAGCAAGAGCCATAGGCACCATACCCAGAACAGTGGTCAGGGTCGTCATAAGAATGGGACGCAGCCTTGATCTTCCCGATTCTACAAGAGCGTCATAACAGCTCATACCATGGAGCAGTCGTCTTTGGTTTGTATAGTCAACAAGCACGATGGCGTTGTTTACTACCATACCTACAAGCATTATAAAGCCCATAAAAGCGTAGGATGTTATGCTGAGTCTTGTAATAAACAGACCGAGCATACCGCCCGTAATTGACAAGGGCATTGAAAACATAACTATCGTAGGCTGAATAAGTGATTCAAACTGCGAAGCCATGATCATAAATACAAGCAGTATAGCTACCAGAAGAACTATGAAAAGCTGTCCGAAAGCCTCGTCCATATATTCCTGAAGTCCGCCGAATTCATATGTATAGTTTTCGGGGAAAACATATTCGTCAAGCTTTTCCTGAATAAGCTCCTGAACCCCCGCCGTATCCATTCCCGGAATACTTCCCGTTATGGTAACATATCTCTGCTGATTAAGCCTTTCTATGGTTGTGGCAGTTTCCGTTGTTTCTATTTCGGCAATCTCGGTAAGAGGTATATCCGCTCCCGCAGGTGAAGTAACAGTCATTGAATACAGATCCTTTACATATTCAATATGATCTTCGGGATACATTACTCTTATATCCGTTTCCGTACCGTTCATTTTAAGCGTAGAGCCTGCCGTACCTGAATTTGCCGCATTAAGTGCAGAGGCAATCTGTGCGGAGCTTATGCCGTAGGATGCCGCCTTTGCCCTGTCCACAACAACGTCAACCTGCAGATTGGCATCGTCCATAGAGCTTCTGACATCGTATGCTCCGTCAATGGTTTCAAACTTTTCTATAAGGTCGTCACAGATCTGTCTGAGGGTATCCGTTTCATCGCCCTTTATATCAAGAGAGAACGAACCGCTTCCGCCGAAGGAGCCCATAGCCATATTTCCCGAAGAAACAGTTATTTCGGCTCCGGCTATGTCCTTGACATTTTCCTTGAGAATTTCCACAATATCGTCTGTGCTTCTCTTTCGTTCGTCAGAAGAAACAAGGTTTATCTGCATCATTATGGTATTTCCGCCTACCATAGCAAAGGAGTTTTCCGTTTCGGGTATTTCCCCTATTGCATCTGTGATTTCCTGGAGAATGCCATAGCTGTAATCATAGTCATATCCCTGTGGAACCTCCGCCGAAATGGAAATGTTTCCCTCGTCAGTACGTCCCATAAGGTCCATTCCAAGTCCCGTACCCGAAAGCAGAGTAAGTATGAATATGGCAATTACAATGACTACGGTTAAAATTCTGTGGTGAAGGCAGATACCTACAAGACGGCTGTATGCGTGATCCAGTCTGTCAAGCCAGCTTGTTATCTTTTCGCCTATTTTGTTGAATATGGTATATCTCTTGGGGCGTATTCTTTCTCTGTCCTCACTTGACATAAGAAGTGCGCAAGCCGAGGGAACAAAGGATATAGACACCACATAGGAAGCCAGAAGCGCAACGCATATTGTAAGCGCAAGATCCTTTAACATCTGTCCCATTGTGCCCTGTATGAAAAGCATGGGAGCGAATACGGCAACGGTTGTAAGCGTAGAAGCCATAACCGCAAGGGCAACCTCCTTGGTTCCCTCATATGCAGCGTCCTTTGCGGAATATCCCTTCGCCCGGAAGTTGTATATATTTTCAAGTACAACGACCGAGTTGTCCACAAGCATACCTATTCCTATAACTATACCTCCCATAGAAACCATATTCATGGTCATTCCCAAAACATACATGGTTCCGAAGGTAGCCATAATAGATGTAGGTATAGAAACACCTATTACCAATGAGGACTTCCAGTTCTGAAGGAAGAAAAGAAGTACGATCATCGCTATGAATGCTGCCTGGAATGCTGTATCAACAACATTGTTTATTGAATTCTTTATGTAGTCGGCAGTTGTTGAAAGCAAGGTAAAGTGAAGATTGGGATAGCTCTTTTCAAGTCTGTCTATTGTTTCAACAATTTTGTCCGATATTGCAACAAGATTTCCGTCAGAGGAAAGGGAAACCTGTATATCTATACCCTCTGTGCCGTTTATAAGGAACAATCTTTCCTGGTCAAGCTCCACCTCTTCTATTGAGGTCGCAATATCCTTCAGAAGAAGTCCGTGTCCTCCCGAAGTGGATATATATATGTTCTTTATATCCTCTATGTCGTCAAAGGAGCCTGCCACACGCATCGTCATATCCTGTGAGCCTTGCTTTAAAGAGCCTGCCGCTATATCCTGATTTTCAGCGGAAATAGCCTGTGAAACCGAGCTTATGGAAAGTCCGTACTGTCCTATCTTTTCCGGATCGAGAACGACCTGAACCTCTTTATCCACACCGCCGTTTACAGTAACGGAGGCAATGCCCTCAAGTCTTTCAAAGCTGCTTGTTATGTTTTCGTCCACGAAGTCATAGAGTGAAGCTATGTCCATATTTTCGGAGGTAACGCCTATATTGAATGAATCCGAATCCATATCCATTTTGATAATGGAGGGGTCGTCTGCGTCCTCCGGAAGTGCACGTGTCACCCTGTCTATTTTTTCACGCATATCGTTTACGGCTTCATCAAGATCCGTGCCGTCCACGAAGGTAACGGCAACCATGGAAGAGCCTGTGGAAGAGCTTGAAATAAGCTGATCCACGCCTGTCAGAGTGGCAAGAGATTCCTCAATAGGCTTTGAAACAAGCTCCTCCACCTCTTCGGGACCTGCTCCGGTATATGTTGTCATAACCAGCGCCACAGGCAGCTCGATGTCCGGCGAATACGCAAGCTCCAGTCCTTTATATGAAACAAAGCCCAATATAAGAACCATGAGCACGAGCATACAGGTGGTTACCGGTCTTTTTATAGCAGTTTTTGTCATGAATTATTGCCTCCCCTGTCCTTCTTATTGTCGGGAGTTTTCTCTTCCTCAGTTTCCTCATTTTCCTTTACAACAGGTTCGCCGTTTATCTGAACAATGTTGATATCAGTGCCGTCAGCAAGATAAGTCTGTCCCTTGGTAATTACAAGATCGTCCTCTGTAATACCGCTTACTATTTCTATTTCACTGCCGCCGTCAACACCAACGGTAACCTGCGTCTTTACAGCCTTATTTCCGTCAGCCACAAAAACATAATATTCATCGTCCTCATTCAGAACGCAGTCCCTTGGGAGTACAAGAGCGTCTGTGCTTATTTCCTTATTGAAAGCAACCTTTGCGCTCATACCCGATTTAAGCTTTCCGTCTGAATTGTCTATATTTATTTTTACCGTATATGTACCGTCCGAATTTGCGCCCGGAGCAACCTCCGAAACATAGCCGGTAAACGTAGAGGCAAGTGTGGAAACAGTTATTTCAGCCTCAGAGCCTATGGAAAGAGATGATATGATCTGCTCCGAAGCGTTTACCTCCACATCGACTGTACTCTGATCTATAATTACAAAAGGCGTTCCGCCGGAAAGTGTCGCTCCTGCCGTTACATTGCATTCCAGAACAGTGCCCGATATGGGACTTGTAACTGTGGCATCGGCAAGATTCTTTTTTGCGCTTTCAAGAGCAATAGAAGCCGAATTTACAGCGTTCTGCGCCGTTTCCTTATTGTCGTTTATCGTCTGATTTACAAGAATGTCATAATTTTTCTGTGCCTGAGCGAGAGCCTCCTCGGCCGATTTAAGTCCCACCTCGGCATTGTTGTAATTGTTCTGTGCCTGTGTAAGAGCATTTTCATAAGTTGTAAGAGCCTCCTGAGATATGCCCCCTACGTCAAAAAGCTGTTTGTTTGTATCATAGTCGCTCTGAGCCTTGTCAAGATTTACCTTGGACGAGTCAAGAGCCGTTTTTGCGTTTTCAACTGAATTTTCACAATTTGTGATGGCGTTTTCCATACTGCTTATCTGGCTCTGTGTCGCTCCGCCCTCTACCTGTCTGAGAGCAGTCTGTGCGGAATTAAGCCCCGCCTGAGCAGATTTTACAGCATTCTGAAGATTTTCCGTATCCATTCTGAAGAGCACTGCCCCCGCCTCAACATAATCACCCACATCATAATATACAGAGCCTACCTTGCCCTGTACCGTGCTTGTTACATTGACCTGCTGATTCGGTGCAATCGTTCCCGAATATGTATATTGATTTTTGATCGTTCCGGTTGAAGGATTGTCAGCATAAACGGGAGTCGCCGCCTGCTGCATTTCGTCCATAGCACCCTCCGGGCCTCCGCCTTCCTTGCCTTTTCCTCCGCCGCAGCCGACAGCCATTGCCCCTATAAGGCAAACAGCCACAGCCCTTTTCAAATATTTCATATTGCTCCTCCTTTAAAAACTTTGTTATTAAAAATACATTATATATTATTACACCTTTTTATTAATAATCAATACCTTATTTTATGAAATTTTATTAAAATTGCATCTTTATAAGCTTTCTGTTGTGCCTTGGCTAAAAATATATTGCTTTTTTGTATGTTTGGGTATATAATTATTAAAAATATACGGGAAGTATTCCGACTATCATCTATTGTATCAAACGGAGGAGCATTATGTCAGTCAATTTAAAAAACAGGAATTTCTTAACGCTTAAGGATTACACAGAGGAGGAAATACTCTATCTTCTCTCTCTTGCCAAGGATCTTAAAACACAGAAAAAAAAGGGAATATATGAAAAAAATCTTCTGAATAAAAATATAGCTCTTATATTTGAAAAAAATTCAACCAGAACACGCTGCGCTTTTGTGGTTGCCTGCAATGACGAGGGAGCATTTCCCGAATTTCTGTCAAAGGCAGACATACACCTCGGCGGAAAGGAGGACACAAAAGATACGGCAAGAGTTTTGGGGAGAATGTTTGACGGCATAGAATTCCGTGGATTTTCTCAGAAAACAGTGGAAACACTTGCCGAGTACAGCGGTGTGCCCGTATGGAACGGACTTACAGACGAAGATCACCCTACACAGGTTCTTGCGGATTTTCTTACAATACAGGAAAATTTCGGAAAGCTCAGGGGCATAAACCTCACCTATGTGGGCGATGGAAGAAACAATATGTCAAATGCCCTTATGATAGGCTCGTCAAAATGCGGGCTTAATTATAAGGTTATCTCCCCTGCTCAGCTTTTCCCCGATGAGAAGCTTATACAGGAATGTGAAAAATGGGCAAAGGAAAGCGGCGGCTCCATTTCAGTCACCGATGATATGTCGGCTGCGGCAGGCTCCGACGTGCTCTACACAGACGTATGGGTATCCATGGGCGAGGAAAGCAAAAAGGCAGAACGCTTCAGCCTGTTAAGCCCCTATCAGATCAATAAAGAGGTTATGCAGACAGCCGGCAAAAACTGCAAATTTATGCACTGCCTTCCAGCTGTAAAGGGACAGGAGGTTACAGAGGACGTATTTGAAAGCCCTGCCTCTGTCGTATTTGACGAAGCCGAAAACCGTATGCACACAATAAAGGCCGTTATGGTCGCTACCCTCGGTCACAGATAAAATACCTGCTTTTGCCGCTGCATAAAATTTTTAAAAAATAATGTTCTCCCGATGCATATAAAAGTCGGGAGATTTTGCATTATAAATCAAAAAAATATCTCATTTTTTACCTGTTATAATAAAAACTCATAAAGACAAAATAATATCGTAACGAAGTTACAAAAATCTACTGCCGACAGGTTTCAAGGCGGCAGATAATTTTCAGGAGGTATTTATTATGTCAGGTAATAATAACAGCGGCAGCGGTACAAGCAATAAAATAAATGTACCCGAGTCAAAAAAAGCAATGGAAGACTTCAAGTACGAAGTTGCAAACGAAATCGGCGTACCCTTAAAGAAGGGCTACAACGGCGACTTGACATCTGCTCAGAACGGCTATGTCGGCGGCTATATGGTCAAGAAGATGATCGAGGCTCAGGAAAAGCAGATGGCGGGAGAAAATACGCAGGAATAATTTTTCCTATGAATTGATTAAGGGAAACTTAAAAGGCTGTTTCACCGATATTCTTCGGTGAGACAGTCTTGTTTTTTGTAAATATCCCTGCCCATGAGAATATGCGGATCTTGGGTTCGTTGTAAAATCAAATAGGACAGATAAAAAGTCATAGCAAACTGTGATATTATAGAGTTGAGGAAAAATATCAAGTAAAGGAGTTTAATTATGACTTATAATAAGTATACCACAACAAAAAGAAAATTCAGGCACTTAACATATAAAGAAAATTAATTGAGAGATGGCTTAATGAGGAAATACCAAAGACCCAAATCGTAAAATTATTGGGAATTCACAGATCCGCTTTATATAATGAAATAAAGCGAGGGTAGGTAGTACAAAAAAACAGATCTGACAACATACACCAAATATTTTGCCGATGTAGGGCGGAGGGTTTATGAAGAGAACCGAAAAAGATGCAGAGAAAGAAATCTCAGAAAACAAACTTTCTCCCGAAACAGCCTGCGGTAAGCTCAAAAGGAATAAAAAGTATTCTTCGGTTGTATCATACAAAACTATATACAACTACATTGATTCAGACTTATTAAAGGTCAAAAACATAGATTTGCTTTTAAAAGTAAAGATTAAGACTAAAAAGTACCGAGTACGGAAAAATAAGCGTATACCGGGTGACAGTATAGAAAACAGATCCTAGTAGGTACAGTCAGTTTCAAGTCTGTACTTCTGACATCAGATGAACGAATGACAAGGAAAAGATTTATTATTAGGATAAAAAGTAAAACAGCATCAGCAGTTAATGCAGGGTTATCTGAGATAATTAGCAGATTCAAAGGATATGAAAACGTTGTATTCAAAAGCATAACCAGTGATAACGGAAGTGAATTTTCGGCTTTAACGGAAGCATTTTCCGGCACACATATATATTATGCATACCCATACTCTTTTTTTGAAAGAGGAACGAATTAGAAACAAAATTCATTGGTAAGAAGTTTTTTCAAAAAGGAAACAGATTTCGACAAGATAGGAGATGAAGCCATAAGAAAATTTGCCATTAATAAAGCAGAGGGGGCAGCGCTTTCAGAAAAATGAGTCAAGGGCAATACGAGTGTATATGCGCCCTTGACACATTTTTTCTGAAAGTGCTGTAGGCTGAATAAGGTCAATCAAGGCAGGCTATGATTGCCCTCCTCTATAAATTGTCATATTTTGTTGTGATAAAGTGTCCTATTTGATATTGCAATCAAGGGTGTCAATTTATTTTACAACTTACCGAAAAAAGGATTTACGAAAAAGGGGGATTATGATATAATGTACTAAATATGTGTATGTGTTTTTCGGCGGCTTTGGCGGAATTGGTTCCGGCAGGGGGTGTGAATGCCGGAATGTGAAAATCTATTTTGGAGGGTCGGATAAATGAAAGGATTAAAATGTTATGTAAAAACGCTTTTGCTGTCGTTTGTTCTTATATGTTCGGGTATGGGCGTAATGACAGCGAGTGCGGGGGTAAAAAGCATATCGGTGGGCAAAGGTTCGGGATATGATTTCAGCAGTATAGGCGAGGCTCTTGAGTCGGTGGACTTTGTGCCTTCAAAAAGCTCTCCCCTTATAATCAGCATAGGCAAGGGTGTATATGAGGAAAGCTTCAGTGTAAATCTTCCTTATGTTTCGTTTATAAACAAGGGAAAGGCGGAGGACGTTGTTATAACCTACGATAAGTCCGTGGGAAATGCTGATCCTGCAAAGAGAGCGGGCACTGAGCAGACGGCGACTGTTCTGATAGGTGCGGCGGCTCACGATTTCAGGGCGGAAAACATAACCTTCCAAAATTCCAACAACCTTGAGCAGGAGGAGGAATATTCCCAAGCCGTGGCTCTTGCGTCAAACGCTGACAGGGCTGTGTTTACGGGCTGCCGTTTTATAGGCAGACAGGATACTCTCTATCTCAAGGGCGCTTCAAAGGGGGCAAATGTAAAGGGAGATGCCAACCAAGCAAGAACATATCTTGAAAACTGCTATATAGAGGGAACAGTTGATTTTATTTTCGGCGACGGTACGGCGGTTTTTAAGGACTGCGATATAAATATGGCGTACAGAGCCGGCGGAGGATATTTTACGGCGGCAAATACGACCCTTTGCAACGTGGGCTATGTTTTTGACGGCTGCAATTTTACGGTTGATGAGAAATATACGGCGGAGGACGGAGAAAAAATATACCTGGGCAGACCATGGCAGTGTGATAAGGATCACCCTACACTTGGGTCATGTGTTGTTATTATGAATTCAAATCTGCCGAAAATACTTAACAGCAAGGGCTTTGCTCTCTGGGACAACTCAACGGTTGCCGACAAGGTGCGTTTTGCCGAGTACAACAACAAGGTAGGCGTACAGGCGGAAAACACGGCGGAAAGAGCTGATTTTGTGACAATTCTCACGGAAGGGCAGGCGGCTGTGTACAAGCCCCACAATATACTCAGAGGCAGCGATTTATGGAATCCCGCTCAGCTTGAAAATGTGGTGAATTATCCTGCCTGCGAGGTTACATTTGACGACTATGACATATCTGTTCCCAAGGGGGACGTGTACAGGCTTAAGGCTTATCTGCTCCCGATTGGCTCAAGGGGGACTGTTACATACAGCAGCAGCGATGAAAGCATTATAAAGACAGACGGAAACGGAAACATCACTGCTGTGGAAACCGGCGAGGCATACGTTATGGCAAGCCTTGAAAACGGCTTTACGGCAAAAACAAAGGTGAGCGTTACAGCAGCAAGAACGGACGCTCCGACTGTTTCGGATATATCTATGGACTACGGCTCCACTCTTGAAAAGGGCGACAGAATAAGAGGCTCATACACACTGGCAAACAAGGAGGACGCAGCCAACGACAACAGCCTTATAAGATGGGTTGCAGTCGATGGAAAAAAGGAATTTGTTGTTTCTCAGGGCAGAGGGGAAAGCTTTAAGGAATATATAGTAAGTGAAAGGGACATAGGCTCATACATCAGAATGGAGGTATATCCCGAAAGCATTACAAGCTATGGAGATGTAGGCGAGGTAAAATCAGTTGTTTCGGAAACAGTTGTGGGCGGCGAGAACAAGGTATATCTGAAAGAGGATTTTTCCACAGTTCCCAACGGCTGGAGCGTAAGCGCGCCGAATGCCTTTGAAATCATAAAAAACGGCGCTGACAGCTTTATTTCAGGCGCAGACGAAACAAATGCCGCTGCCGACAGAATTATATACAATGGTTCGGAAAAATGGGGAGATCATACGGCGGTATACAGAATGAGGTTCAATCCTGCCGTAGACGGACTTTCCGGCGACAGCTATGAAAATATATATGTGAATTATATTGACGAAAACAATTATTATAATGTGAAGATAACACGGGGCGGAAATACGAAATCCCTCAGATGGTATATTATAAAGGCGGAAAACGGAGTTGAAGAAACTCTTGCCTCTGACGAAACCTCAATGACGGGAAACGTATATCAGAACTCCGGCGAGGAAAATCCATATTTTTATGTTTGTGTCGAAAGAAGCGGAAACGACATAAAGGCGGATTTCATATTGGAAAAAACAGGGCAGACACTTTCCACCCTTAAGGCAAGTGACGATGAAAGCCTGAGTGGCGGTTATGTCGGTTTTGAAACATTCGGCAAGAAAAACGGCGTTCTTCTCGACTATATATGCGTATATGGCAAAACGGGAGCGGCGGAAAAGGACGTAAGAATATTCATAGCCGGAGATTCTACGGCGAAGGACTACGGCAGCGGAAACACAATAGGCGGCTGGGGCGAATACATACCTTATTATTTCAGTGAAAATGTGGAAATAATAAATAAAGCCGAGGGAGGAAGAAGCTCTCGTTCCTTTATGAATCAGGGAAGGCTTGACGAAATTTGCAGTCAGGCTCATGAGGGGGACTATGTATTCATACAGTTCGGCATAAATGACGGACAGACTGACGAGACATACAGACTTGAATATTCAGTTGCCCTTGGTCAGCCCGACAGCAGAGGAGTTTATCCGTCTATAAGACCTGTAAAGTCAAAGACGCCTCAGAGCCTTCTGGACGCCTATGCCAATACGGAATATCCCTATTCGGAAACATATTACCCACAGCAGGGCGGTACATTCAAATGGTATATAGAGGAATATGTTGACCGTGTGAGAGAAACAGGGGCAACGCCTGTTCTGATGACCTCCATATGCAGAGTTTTCTTTGATTCTGACGGCAAAATAACTCCCCATCACGGTGAAAATGACGGCTATCTCGAAGTGGTAAGACAGGTAGCGGAGGAGAAAAACTGCGATTTGGTGGATTTCTACGAGGTTACTAAAAATCTTTACGAAAGCTATGGTTATACAATGGTTCAGGGGCTTACGAATATAAAGGCTGACGGCTCTATGGACCTTACGCACTACAACAAATTCGGAGCAAACATAATAGCCAGCAAGTTTGCACAGGCAGTCAGTGATGCCGGAATAGGGCTTGAGGGCTATATTACCCCGTCAAGAGCCGATGTGGAACGGACAGACGGACTTAAGAGCGCAAAGCTCTATCTTGTGGGGGACGAATATTTCAAGGACTACACAGGGGACAAAAGCGCAAACGTAATTGGCAAGGGCAGCCTTCCCTCCTATCTTTCGGAAAATCTGTCGGAGCTTATAGATGTTGTGCCCTGCGGCGTTGAGGGGGCAAGCTCCAAAAGCTATGTAAACACACAGCAGTACGCCGACTTTATGAATGCTCTTTCGGAGGGCGATTATGTTATAATACATTTCGGAACAAACGACAGACTTCCCGGAGACGGCTTTACATCTGCCGAGGGCGGAAAGGACAGCGAGGGCAGCTTTGAATATTATCTTTACAACTATTATGTAAAGCCTGTTAAGGAAAAGAGAGCCGTTCCCATTATAATCACACCTATTTCACAAAGAGTGTTTGAGGGGGATTCCTTCGTGTACACTGACGGGGGATATTGCGATGCTGCAAGGGCGCTTGTTTCGGAGGAGCAGATTTATTTCTGCAATATGACGGAAAATATGGCGGCTATATATAAGGAAGCCGGAAGTGAGAACAGCATAGCCCTCAATGCCTATGACGACAACGGCAGTCTTGCAGGTTATCTCAGTGATGCAGGAGCAAAGGCCGCGGCGGAGGCTTTCCTTAATGCCATGAAGGGCTCTTCGGCAACCATCAAGGACTATATAACCCTTGATGAGGAAAGCGGAGAGGAATATATTACGAAGGGCGAATTTGCCGAACATCTTGCGAATACTCTCGGGCTTAAGGGCACAGGCTTATATACGTCATTTTCAGACCTGCCTACGGGCAGAAGCTATGTTGATGCCTGCGGTACGCTTAAGGAATTCAATATAGCAAAGGGCGATGAAAACAACTGCTTCTATCCTGAGAATATACTTACATATCAGACCATGAAGGAGCTTATCGACAATACTGCCCGTGTGATGGATATAAAGGCGGAGAATATATTGGGCGATGAGAAGTCGGGCTTTGTGTCTGAAAAGGACGCAGATATGGTTCTTGTAAGACTTCACAGAGCTGTCAGCTGACGAGGGAGTGTTTGAATGAAATTACATATTCTGAAATTTATGTTGTGTGCGGCAATTCTCGGCTTAGCCTGCACGAGTGTTATGGCGGCGGATATGTCTGTGGCAGATGTGGAGTACATAGGCTTTAGGGGAGAAAACACAGGCTCCGATATTCCCATTTATCTTGACGGTGAGGAACTTACGGAATATACCGTATATCCCGTTATTATAAATGACAGACTTCTTGTGAATGCAAGAGATGTGTTTACTGTGCTTGGCTGCGGCATAGAATGGGACAACGACAGACGAGAGGTTACTGTAAAAAAAGAGGATATGGTTATAGTCATTCCCATAGACAAAAATGAAATCTATAAAAACGGGGCAAGAATAGCCATAGATACTCCGTCAAGAATAATAAACAGCTATACTATGATACCCCTGAGAGTGGTGGCGGAAAGTCTTGGCTGTAATGTTGACTACACTTCGGGGAAGGTATATATAGAAACTCCCGGATATGACGGAGAGGACAGCAAGGCTGACGAACAGGACACAGATAATAAGGCAGAGCCGGCAAGAACGGCAGAGCACTATGATGGTCCGAAATATGAGGGCAAGGTTGTTCTGTGGGACACTATAAGCAATACGGCGGCAAACGACAGCGAAAGCAAGCAGACCCCTGTTGATGGCGTGGACGTATTATGCCCCACTTGGTTTGAAATCAGGAGCGACGGCAGCATAAGCAATGTTTCCGGCAAGGGATATGTTGACTGGGCGCACAGTCAGGGCTATGAGGTATGGGGACTTGTGACGAACAGCTTCAGCCCCGATGTGTCAAGCGAATTTCTTAACAACAGGGAAAAGGGCGACAAGATTATAGATGAGCTTTTGGGATATATTATAGATTTAAGGGCTGACGGCATAAATGTGGATTTTGAATCCATATATGACGAGGACGGAGATGCATATGTGGACTTTATGAAGCGTCTTGCGGACAGATTTCATGAAATGAATCTTACTGTCAGTGTGGATACATATATGCCGGCGCCGTATAATGAAAGATATCATATGAAGGAAATGGGAGAAATATGCGATTATGTCGTACTTATGGCGTATGACGAGCATTTTTCCACAAGTCCGCAGGCGGGGTCGGTTTCTTCTCTGCCGTGGGTGGAGAAATATCTTGAAATTTCCCAAGGGCTTATGGATATGGACAAGTTGATATTGGGCTGTCCGTTCTACACAAGAATATGGGTCACTGACAGCGACAACAACGTAGTGGCAAACGAAAGCAGCGGTATGGATTCCGCCCTCGACATAGTAAAGCAGAACGGCGCAGAGATAACCTACGACAGCGAAACGGGACAGAATTATGCTCAGTATTCTTCGGGAAAGGGCATAACAAAAATATGGCTTGAGGACGAAATGTCACTGAGCAAAAGGCTTCAGCTTTCCACTGAATATGGCTGCGGCGGCTGTGCATTCTGGCGGCGTGGCTTTGAAAGCGACGGAGCATGGGACATCATAAATGAATATTACTGAGGAAATAGTGATAAATCAGGAACAAAAATCAGTATTTCCCCGATTATAAGAGGCGCAAAACTATGAAAATGATTTCTTGGAACGTAAACGGGCTGAGAGCCTGTATGAAAAAAGGCTTTGAGGACTTTTTTAACGAAGCGGACGCAGATTATTTCTCACTTCAGGAAACGAAGCTGCAGGCAGGACAGACGGATTTTGCCCCCGATGGATATTATGCCTACTGGAATTATGCCGAAAGAAAGGGCTATTCGGGTACGGCGGTATTCACGAAGCACAAGCCCCTCAATGTGTTTTACGGAATGGGAGATCCCGCTCACGACAGCGAGGGCAGGCTCATAACCCTTGAGGCTGAGGACTTCTATTATGTGACCTGTTATACGCCGAATTCACAGGACGGGCTTAAGAGGCTTGATTACAGAATGGAGTGGGAGGATTCCCTCAGAGCCTATCTGAAGGGGCTTGACGAAAAAAAGCCTGTGATTTACTGCGGCGACCTTAATGTGGCGCACAACGAAATAGACCTGAAAAATCCGAAAACAAACCGCAAAAATGCCGGCTTTACAGATGAAGAGCGTGACAGGCTGAGCGTTCTTTTGGGAGAGGGCTTTATTGACAGCTTCAGATTTCTTTATCCCGACAAAACCGATGCATATTCGTGGTGGAGTTACAGGTTCAGAGCGAGAGAAAAGAACGCAGGCTGGCGTATTGACTATTATATAGTTTCCGCAAGGCTTAAAGACAGAATAAAGGATTCCGTCATACATTCGGAGATATACGGCTCCGACCACTGCCCTGTGGAGCTTATTATAGAGTAAGGAGATGTTTTTGTGATAACAAAGCTTGACCATGCCGATGCAAAAAAGCTTATGGACGAGAACAGAGAGCTTATTGTTGTTGACGTAAGGACAAGGGAGGAATATGAGGAGGTCTATATTGACGGAGCAATATCAATTCCCCTTGACGAGCTTGAAGAAACCGCCGGAAAACTTCTGAAGGACAGGGAAAGACCCGTTATGGTATATTGCAGAAGCGGCAAGAGAAGTATGGAGGCGGCAAAAATTCTCGACAGACTTGGCTATAAGCATATTTATGATATGGGAGGGCTTATTGACTGGCCCTTTGAAGTCGTAATGTAATTATTAAGGAGGACAATATGAATTTAATATCTGTAAGAGAGCTTTTCAGAAACACTGAAAACTATGTGGGAAAGGAAATCGAGGTAGGCGGCTGGGTAAGAAACAAGAGAGATTCAAAGGCCTTCGGTTTTATTGTTATAAATGACGGCACTTATTTCAAGCCGCTTCAGATAGTATATAACGATGGACTTGATAATTTTGCAGAGGTGGCAAAAATAAGCCTTGGTTCTTCGATTGTTGTAAGAGGAGAGCTTGTGGAAACCCCCAATGCCAAACAGCCCTTTGAAATACAGGCAAAGGAGGTCGTTTTGGAGGGGCTTGCCGCAGCGGATTATCCATTGCAGAAAAAGCGCCATACATTCGAATATTTAAGGACGATTGCCCATCTGCGTCCAAGAACAAATACATTTCTTGCTGTTTTCAGAGTACGCTCACTTATCGCCCACGCCATACACTCATTTTTCAGAGAAAGGGATTTCGTATATGTTCATACTCCCATAATTACGGGAAGTGACTGCGAGGGAGCAGGTGAAATGTTCAGAGTGACCACTATGGATCCTGACAATATCCCAAGAACGGCAGACGGCAGCGTGGATTATTCAAAGGACTTTTTCGGTAAGATGACAAACCTTACTGTAAGCGGTCAGCTAAATGTTGAAACCTACGCTATGGCTTTCAGAAATGTATATACCTTCGGACCGACATTCAGGGCGGAAAATTCAAACACACCAAGACACGCCGCCGAGTTCTGGATGATAGAGCCGGAAATAGCCTTTGCCGATCTGAAAGACGATATGATACTTGCTGAGGATATGCTCAAATATATAATAAGCTATGTTATGGAGAACGCTCCCGAAGAAATGGAGTTTTTCAATCAGTTTGTGGATAAGGGGCTTATTGACAGGCTGAATAATGTTCTTAATTCCAAGTTCGGACACATAACATATACAGAGGCAATAGATATACTGAAAGAAAATAACGATAAATTCGATTATAAGGTGAAGTGGGGCTGTGACCTTCAGACAGAGCACGAAAAATATCTCACAGAGCAGATTTTCAAGCGCCCTGTTTTCGTAACCGATTATCCCAAGGATATAAAGGCTTTTTATATGAAGCAGAATGACGACAATAAAACCGTTGCCGCCATGGACTGCCTTGTGCCGGGAATAGGCGAGATAATAGGGGGAAGTCAGAGAGAGGAAAGCTATGAAAAGCTTCTGAACAGAATGAACGAGCTGGGACTTAAAACGGAGGATTATGAGTTCTATCTCGACCTCAGAAAATACGGCACTGTGGAACACGCCGGCTTCGGACTGGGCTTTGAAAGAGCCGTTATGTATATTACGGGAATGACGAATATACGTGACGTTGTGCCATTCCCAAGGACAGTCAATAATTGCAGATTATAATACTCCACGCTTTATAACGGGCTTTGGGGTTTTATATACAATATATTTTAAAGGAGAAAAGTAACATGAAGAATTTTGTAATACCGGAGGGCTATAAGTCAGATCTCGATTTGCATGAAACGCAGATCGCCATTAAAAAGGTAAAGGATCACTTTCAGGTCGCTCTTGCCAAAGAGCTTAACCTTGTGAGAGTTTCCGCTCCCCTTTTCGTAACTCCCGAATCGGGGCTCAACGACAATCTCAACGGCGTTGAAAGACCCGTAGCCTTTGACATTCCCGAACAGAACGGACGTACTGCCGAAATAGTGCATTCCCTTGCAAAGTGGAAAAGACAGGCTCTGAAGAAATACGGCTTCAGACACGGTGAAGGACTTTACACCGATATGAATGCCATAAGACGTGACGAGGTGACGGATAACCTTCATTCTGTTTTTGTTGATCAGTGGGATTGGGAAAGAATTATAGACAAGGACGAAAGAAATATCGACACTCTCAGGGACATTGTAAAAAAGGTGTATAAGGCTCTCAAAAGAACCGAAAAATTTATGGCTTCGGAATATGATTATATAAAGCCGATGCTGCCGGACGATATTTGCTTTATCACCACACAGGAGCTTGAGGATAAATATCCCGACCTTACGCCCAGAGAAAGGGAAAACAAGGAAGCAAGGGAAAAAGGCGCAATATTTGTAATGAAAATAGGCGGAGCGCTTAAGAGCGGCGAAAAGCATGACGGAAGAGCACCCGACTATGACGACTGGGAGCTTAACGGAGATATAGTTGTGTACTATCCCGTTCTTGACATTGCCTTTGAGATTTCCTCTATGGGAATACGTGTAGACGAGGATTCCATTATAAAGCAGCTTGACATAGCAGGCTGCCCCGAAAGAAAGGAGCTGCCCTTCCAGAAGGCTATTATAAATAAGGAGCTTCCCTATTCAATAGGCGGCGGCATAGGTCAGTCAAGAATCTGTATGTATTTTCTGAGAAAAGCCCATATAGGCGAGGTTCAGGTATCCTTATGGCCCGATGAGGTCTATGAGGAGGCACAGGCTCTCGGTGTAAACATACTTTAACACTGATATTACAGCAATTTCTTAAATTAAAAGCCTTTCCGAATCAGATATCGGGAAAGGCTTTTTATATGCCAAAAATTAAAAAGCCCCGAAGCCGGACCGCAGCCGGACTTCGGGGAAAGAATACTATGTAATTAATCAGGGCTGTTTGCCAATGTAAGCAAGTATGCCGCCGTCAACATAGAGGATATGACCGTTTACTGCATTTGATGCATCAGAAGCAAGGAATACAGCAGGGCCTGAAAGCTCGTCGGGCTTTAACCATCTGCCGGCAGGCGTTCTTCCGCAGATAAACTGATCGAAAGGATGTCTTGAGCCATCGGGCTGACGTTCTCTCAGAGGAGCAGTCTGAGGAGTTTCGATATAGCCGGGGCCTATGCCGTTGCACTGAATATTGTACTGACCATATTCCGAACAGATATTCTTTGTGAGCATCTTAAGACCGCCCTTAGCTGCTGCATAAGCGGAAACAGTTTCACGACCAAGCTCTGACATCATTGAGCAGATGTTTATAATCTTGCCGTGTCCCTTCTTTATCATTGAAGGAATAACTGCCTTTGACATAATGAAAGGACCATTGAGGTCAATGTCAATTACAAGTCTGAAGTCGGCTGCGGACATTTCGCACATAGGAATTCTTCTGATAATTCCTGCATTGTTTACAAGAATGTCAATTACGCCTACTTCCTTTTCAACCTTTTCAACAAGAGCCTTAACTGCCTCTTCATCGGTTACGTTGCAAACATATCCGTGAGCCTCTATGCCTGCTTCCTTATAGTTAGCAAGTCCTTTGTCAACGAGATCCTGATTGATGTCATTGAATACGATAGTAGCTCCGCAGGCTGCCATACCTGAAGCAATGGCGAAACCGATACCGTAGGATGCACCTGTAATAAGAGCGACCTTGCCTTTTAATGAAAAATCTTCCATTTTCATTTGTATTACCTCCGTTTCACATTTTGAATTTTGAAATTCCATAATTTCATAAATAAATTATACAACTAAATGGCAGTTTTTTCAAGCCCTATTATATAATTTGTTTAAATTAATTTGTGAAGATGGGCAGCGGTCTGTTTAATGTTTTATAAGGGATTCTATAAGCTTTTGCAGATTGTCCGTAAAGCTGACATTGTTTTCTTTTATGCGGGGCGGAATTCTGCCTACCCTGCCCCCTGTGCGCCTTATTTTTTTTGTTATATGACGGCGCATAAGCATTTCGTCTATGTTGTCGTCACTGTATATAAGTCCGTTCTGATTTATGGCATATATGCCCATGCCAAGGCACATTGCAGCAAGCCCGTAGTCCTGAGTTATTACAATATCTCCGGGAAGAGCCTCTCTTATTATCATAAAATCGCTGCTGTCCGCTCCCTTGGAAACAAATATCACCCTGCAATCATCTCTGGAGATGCAATGGGCGGTATCGCATACAAGCACAACCTCTATTCCGTATTTTTTTGCCGTTTTTACTGCAAGCCCAATCACAGGACAGGCGTCTGCATCTATAACTATCTTCATATGAATTCTCCCAAAAGTCTGAAAATGCCGATTATGAAAAGATGAAGGGGATAAAATACATAGAAAAAATATTTTATGTTTTTGCCCCGACTGTTGTTGTAAAGTATAGGGAGTATGCAGGCTGTAACGCTGAACAGCCAGTAAATTGTATATACGGAAAAGGGATATATAAGCCGTATGTATTTTATTGTGAACATCAGAGCGGTGGATATAAATATTTCAATATTGCTTCTGCAAAAATAATACATAACAATAAGCAAAACACCGCAGACTCCGTAATCCACATCCAGGAAAAGACATGACACAATTATGCAGCAGGCATATATAAGAGGAAGAATTTTCCCCGCCACCTTTGTAAGGCAATATATAACAGCCGCCCCCGCAAACAGCGTCCATACAGTATTCATATTATGCGTAAAGCTAAGACCATAGCCGAAGCAGAAATCATAAAATATCTCAGAGACTGCGGCAAGAAGTCCCAGTCTGAAAATATAGTTTTCAATGTTTCCGGTTTTGCGACAGCCTTCAGCCACAAGGAAGGCAAACCCCACAAACGAAAATCTGCCCACCATTCTGAACCATAGAGGAAATGTCTGCGGAAATACTGCCGCAAGATGGTCGGCAGCCATAAATATACAAATTATTATTTTCATTGAAAAGCCTGACACAAAATCACTCCCATAGCCTATTTTATCACCGGACCCGAATTAAATCAATATCTGCATACCTTTTTCAGGGCATAAAATTGCCCCCTTCGTCAGACCCTGTTTTTGGTATATTTTGTAATACCAAATCGTCGGACAAAAGGGGGAGAAGTTCAGATTAAGCTCAGGTTTTCGTGATATTAATTTAAACCATATTTCTTGTTGAACTTATCAACACGACCGCCTGCATCTACGAGAACCTTCTGGTTTCCTGTATAGAAGGGATGACACTTTGAACAGATTTCAACTCTTATCTCAGGTTTTGTAGAACCCGCTGTGAAAGTGTTTCCGCAGTTGCAAGTTACCTTAGCCTGATAATATTTGGGCTGTATTTTCTCCTGCATTTATTACACCTCTTTCATAAATTTGCATACATTTTGGCATGCCATAATAAACAACTACTTTATTCTATCACACCTCAACCCCAAATGCAAGAAAAATTTTTAAATATATTCTGCAAAATCTCTGTAGCAAATTCTCAAAGTAAAATCCACAGTGGAATTTACTTTGAGAATTTACTGTTATAACAAACAGAGGTAATTTGAAAATAAATGCTTTTAATTTGCTTTGAAATAGTGTATAATGGTTTTAAAGCTTTATTTTGGGGGTTTTGTTGTGACATCTGTTGGAGAAATCGCCGAAGTGTTGAAAAATGCGCCCTGTGAGGAAATACCGCTTATTGTGGAACGGTATAAGGACGATCAGAGGAAGTCGGTGAAGAAGCTGATTGAAACGGCTCTTAGAAGATATGGGAAATATATAAATGAGATGAAAAGACTTGAGGCAATATCGCAGATTGAGGAGTGCTGTTATAAAGACGGTGCGAGGTATATTGCCGGAGTTGACGAGGTCGGTAGAGGTCCGTTGGCGGGACCTGTTGTGACGGCAGCAGTTATACTTAAGCCCGGCTGGAGGGCTGAAGGTGTGAATGATTCAAAAAAGCTCAGTGAAAAAAAGAGAGAGGAGCTTTACGAAGTAATTATAAGGGAGTCCGAAGCATACTGCATAACAATGGAGGACAACTGCGTAATTGACGATATAAACATATTGAATGCAACTCTTAAGGCTATGAAAAGGGCTGTTGAGGGATTGAGCATAAAGCCGGATGTTGTGCTTGTTGACGCTGTCAGGATACCCGATATTGACATAAAACAGCAAAGCATTATAAAGGGTGATGAAAAAAGCATATCAATAGCGGCGGCAAGTATAATTGCAAAGGTGACAAGGGACAGACTTATGACGGATATGGCAAAGCTTTATCCCGGATATGATTTTGAAAACAATAAAGGTTACGGAACAAAAAAGCATATAGCTGCGCTTAAGGAGAGGGGCTTATGTCCCATACACAGGCTCAGCTTTACAAAGGGTATTTTATGAATAAAAGAAACAAAGGCGCTTTGGGCGAGGAAATTGCCTGCAGATATCTTATAAATAAAGGCTGCACCATTGTTGACAGGAATTTCAGGGGCAGCAAAGGCGAAATCGATATTATATTCAAGGACGGCGATTTTCTTGTTTTTGCCGAGGTCAAAGCAAGGACAACGCTGTATGTTGACTACGGCTGGCAGGCTGTTACAAAGACAAAGCAAATGAGGATAATAAACACAGCGATGGAGTATATTGTCAAAAAAGGTCTTAGCTTTAATGACCCTATGCGTTTTGACGTTATAGATATTTTTGAGAAAGAAATAAGCCATTATAAAAATGCTTTTAAAGTAGGTGATTGAGAAGTGAAAAAGATAGTAAAAGGCGACCTTGTTTATTTTGTATTTGAAAGCTTTGAAAAAACAGGGCTTGTCAGACACTGCTTTTCAAGCAGGAAGGGCGGAGTTTCCAAGGGCTGTTATGAATCTATGAATCTGAGCTTCAGAGAGGATAAGCCTGAAAATGTAGTCAGAAATTTTGAAATAATATGTTCGGCCATAGGCTCTGATTACAGAAATACCGTATTTTCCGATCAGGTTCATAAGGACGATATTTATGACGTTACACTTTCCGATAGGGGAAAGGGACTTATATATCCCAGAGAAATATCGGAAAAGGACGGACTTATTACAAATATACCGGGGATTGTTCTCGTCACATTCTATGCCGACTGTACGCCCCTTTATTTTCTTGATCCTGTAAAAAAGGTGATTGCACTAAGTCACTCAGGCTGGAAGGGCACTTTGTTGGGTATAGGAGCGAAAACCGTACGCAAAATGATATCTGACTATGGCTGTCGTGCCGAAAATATACTGTGCGGGATAGGTCCATGTATAGGCAAGTGCTGTTATCAGGTGGATGAGCGTGTAACGGGCGATTTTGGCCGAAGGTACGCCTTCGCCAAAGAGCATATTTCCCCGGATCGGGAAGAGGGCAAGTATTTACTTGACCTTAAAGGAATGAACAGAGATATACTGCTTGGCGCAGGCATACGCCCCGAAAATATAGAAGTGTCGGATTTATGTACAAAATGCGAGAACGATCTGCTGTTTTCCCACAGAGTTATGGGAAACCAAAGAGGCAGCCTTGCAGCGCTTATGGAGCTGATATCATAAGACGTGAAGCTGATATGTACAGGGCAGGGGTGGGCGAGAGGGGCGGCGCAGCCGCCCCTCTCGCCCACCCCACGGCCCGGTCGTTTCTGAAGCTTTCCTGCGGAAAGCTTCGGAAACGACCGCGGCAAAAATTATTGAAACGGAGGAAAAATTATGGCAAAACCTATTGTTGCCATTGTCGGAAGACCGAATGTTGGCAAATCTACCTTATTCAACAGAATCGCAGGAGAAAGAATATCCATAGTTGAGGATACTCCGGGGGTAACAAGAGATAGAATATATGCCGAAGCCGAATGGCTCGATTATAAATTTACAATGATAGATACCGGCGGACTGGAGCCTGCAAGTGAGGATTTTATGCTGAAAAGAATGTATGAGCAGGCAGAAATAGCCATCGACCTTGCCGATGTGATATTGTTTGTCACAGACGTAAAAGCGGGAGTTACTGACGCTGATGTGCAGGTTGCGGAAATTCTGAGAAGAGCAAAAAAGCCTATTGTGCTTGCTGTGAATAAAATGGACGATCCCAAAAAATACAGCACGTCGATCTATGAATTCTATGAGCTTGGCATCGGGGAGCCGTTCGGTGTTTCCGCAGGACAGGCTTTGGGACTGGGGGATCTTCTTGACGAGGTTGTTTCATATTTCGACAAGAATGCCGCAGATGATGAGGACGATGTAATCAAGGTTGCTGTTGTAGGCAAGCCCAATGCGGGGAAATCATCTCTCATAAACAAAATACTCGGTGAGGAAAGAGTTATAGTAAGCAATATTGCAGGAACTACGAGAGATGCCATAGACACGCCCTATGAGCGTGATGGGAAGAAGTATATTTTTATTGACACAGCCGGTATAAGGCGGAAGAGCAAGATAAAAGAAAACATTGAAAAATACAGCATAATAAGGGCTGTTGCGGCGGTAGAGCGTTGTGATGTATGCATTATTCTGATCGATGCAAACGAGGGAATTACGGATCAGGACACGAAAATTGCGGGTATTGCCCATGAGGCGGGCAAGGGTTGTATAGTTGCCGTTAATAAGTGGGACGCCATAGAAAAGGACGGAAAAACAATAAATAAATTTTCAAGGGATATCGATCTGGAGCTTAAATATATGCTTTATGCTCCGAAGGTATTTATTTCCGCCCTTACGGGGCAGCGGGTCAAAAATCTGTTTTCACTTATAGACGAGGTTTATGAAAGCAATGTAAAGCGTGTACAGACGGGCATATTAAACGATGTGCTTGCAGAGGCGCTTGCAATGAACCAGCCCCCGGCAGAAAAGGGCAGACAGCTGAAAATATATTATATGACGCAGGTTTCGGTCAAGCCGCCTACCTTTGTCATATTTGTAAACAACTCGGAGCTTCTGCATTTTTCATACAGAAGATATATAGAAAATCAATTGAGAGAAGCTTTCGGGTTCAGAGGTACGGCAATTCATTTTATAGTAAGAAACAGAAACGAAAGGGATAAGTTATGATAATTGACAGACTTATTTGTCTTATTTTAGGCTATGCGATAGGACTGTTCCAGTCGGCATATATTTTCGGCAGGATTTTTATGAATATAGACATAAGAAATTCAGGCAGCGGAAATTCCGGAACAACAAACGCCTTTCGGGTGATGGGCAAAAAAGCCGGTATATTGGTTTTTATAGGAGATTTTCTTAAAGTGATAATCGCCTACACCATAGCCTCTCTTTTGTTTGACGGAAACGGAACATTTACAGACGGCGGATTTTATTATTATGGCATATACGGCGCTCTCGGCTGTATATTGGGGCATAATTTCCCGTTTTATATGGGTTTCAGAGGCGGCAAGGGCATTGCGTGCAGTCTTGGGCTTATGCTTTGCATAAATCTTTATATAGCGCTGCTCACATATGTTATAGGCTTTATTGTATTTCAGCTTAAGAGATATGTTTCTCTCGCATCTCTTGCAATGGTTGCGGTTTTTCCCATAATTATGATGCTGTGCAGGGCTTTTGAAGCGGAATCGGTCATACTTATGCTTGTTGTCGCTTTACTTGCATTCTACAAGCACAAGGATAATATAAAACGACTTATAAACGGAACAGAAAACAAATTTTCCATAAAAAAGGGGTGACAGCATGGGCAAAAAAATAACTGTTATAGGATCGGGAAGCTGGGGAACGGCTCTTGCCTGTACTCTTGCTGACAACGGTCACAGGGTCACACTTTGGTCGTTTCTTGAAAGAGAAGCCAAGGCGCTTGTAAATGACAGAGAAAATAAAGAATTTCTTCCAGGTGTAAAAATACCCGAAAATATTGAAATAACCACAGACATAAAATGCGTATGCGATGCGGAAATGGTGGTTTTTGCTGTTCCGTCCAAATTTGTCCGGGACAGGGCGAGGGATTTTGCACCTTACATACCGAAAGGCTGTATTGTTGTAAATGTGGCAAAGGGGCTTGAGGAGGATACGCTGATGCGGCTTTCCCAAGTAATTACCGATGAGATACCTCAATGCAGAGTGGCTGTTCTTTCGGGTCCGAGCCACGCCGAGGAGGTCGGAAGAAAACTGCCCTCTACCTGTGTTGCGGCTTCTGGCGACATAGAAACGGCTAAGGAGGTTCAGGACGCTTTCATTAATCCCTATTTCAGAATTTACGTCAATGATGACATTATAGGCGTAGAGCTTGGCGGCGCACTTAAAAACCTTATAGCTCTTGCTGCGGGGGTCTGTGACGGCATAGGTTTTGGGGACAATGCAAAAGCCGCTCTTATGACAAGGGGTCTTGCTGAAATTTCAAGACTGGGTGTCAAAATGGGCGCCAAGGCGGAAACCTTTGCAGGACTCACAGGTGTTGGGGATCTTATAGTTACCTGCACAAGTATGCACTCCAGAAACAGAAGAGCAGGCATACTTATAGGACAGGGCAAAAGCCTCGATGATGCTTTAAGCGAGGTTCATATGGTTGTAGAGGGCGTCAATACGGCGGCTGCTGCATATGCTCTTGCAAAAAAATATGATGCCGATATGCCCATAACAACGGAGATAAACAAGGTTCTTTTTGAGGGAGAGGATCCCAAAAGGGCGGTCGTTACTCTTATGAGCAGAGATAAAACACACGAAAACAGGCGATGAATTTATAATTGTTATCTTAACAGGGCTGCTCGGCCCTTTCTGCCGTCCCGTATGGGACGGATGAAAGGGCCGACCCGTGGGGCGGGGGTGAGAGGCGAGGCGTGTCGAATGAAACGGCGCCGCTGCGGGCGCCGTTTCATTCGGCACGCCTCGCCTCTCACCCCCGCGCAGCCGCAGTTTTTAATACGGAGGAAAGATTATGTTTGAAAAGTACAAAGGAAAATGGAAAGCCGACAACGGTGACGGAACATACAGGAATCCCATATTATTTGCCGATTATTCCGATCCCGATGTAATCAGGGTGGGCAGCGACTTTTTTATGACTGCTTCATCATTCACTTACTTTCCCGGCTTGCCCATACTCCATTCAAAGGATCTTGTAAACTGGAAGCTTGTAAACATGGCTGTAAAAAAACTGCCATTCGAGGATTATGACCTTCCCTGTCACGGCAAGGGGGTCTGGGCTCCTGCAATGAAGTATCACAACGGCACTTATTATATAGCTTTTTCAACACCTGACGAGGGTTTGTTCATGGTCAAAACAAAGGATCCTTTCGGAGAATGGAGCGATGTTATAACTCTCACAAGATCCAAGGGTTGGATAGATCCCTGTCCGTTCTGGGACGATGATGGAAACTCTTATATAGTCAGAGGTGTGGCAAGGTCAAGAAGCGGTCTTAAAAGCCGTCTTTATCTGCACAGAATGAGCGCAGACGGCGAAAGACTTCTTGACGGCGGCGTACTCATATATGACGGAAGAATACAGAATCCCACGATCGAAGGTCCTAAAATGTATAAGCGCAATGGCTATTATTATATTTTTGCTCCTGCCGGCGGAGTAAAGCCGGGGTGGCAGGTCGTTCTCAGAAGCAGGAACATATACGGTCCTTATGAATACAGAATAGTTCTCCATCAGGGTTCAACTCTCATAAACGGACCTCATCAGGGCGGACTTGTGGATATGGATAATGGCGAAAGCTGGTTCATACATTTCCGGGATTGTGACGGCTATGGAAGAGTGACATATCTGGAGCCTGCAAAGTGGACAGACGATGATTGGATAATAATAGGAAACGACACAGACGGCGATGGCATAGGCGAGCCTGTGGAAACATTTAAAAAGCCGCTTTCATCGGATAAAATATTGTTGCCGCAGACAGATGATGATTTTAAGAACGGGCTTGGAATGCAGTGGCAATGGCAGGCTCACCCCGGAAAGGATTTCTGTGAAATAACGGAAAACGGGCTCAGACTTTTTGCATATCCGTGCAGCGGAGGGCTTGAGTCTGCTCCGAATCTTATTTCTCAGCTTATGCAGGCTCCCAATTTTACAATGGACAGCAAGGTCAGACTGAATCTCAATGACGGTGACAGTGCAGGCATATGTATAACCGGCGGAAGCTATAATGCGTTAAGACTTGAAAAAAGGGACGGAAAGCTTTTTGCCGTACAGCCCAATCTTATATATGACAGCGAACAAAGCAAGGAATATATTACGGAAAGCAGGGAATATAATTCCGACTTTACTATTTACCTCCGGCTGAAAATGGAGTATAATTGTAAGAGAGGCAGCTTCGGACTGCGTGAGTTCTGCTCGTCAGAAAAGGAATATTCGGGATTTATATCAAATGTAAGCTTCTATATTTCCAAAGACGGAGAAAACTATGAAAAGATAGGCGATACCGTGGAATATAAGGTTTCGAGAAAAAGCTGGGTAGGCGGACGCTGCGGTCTGTTCTGTACAGGCGGCGGACAGGGCGGCTATGCCGATTTTGAGTATGTAAGGTTCTGGTGAGAATATGTATTTTTCGGAAAAGCTTTTGTTTAGGGGAATAGATGATAAGGAAACAGTTTTTTCATGCATAATTCAGGGAGATGAGGTGTTTAACGCCTTTCTGCTCTGCAAAAGCCTTGGGAACAATCTTTTTGAGATTTTTGAGCTTTCCGAAATACGCACAAAATATTACAGAAATAAGCCGTATAAGGTTTTGGGCATAGCAGGCGGCAGACAGAGCTGTATGCTTATGGCGAAAGAGATGATAGAGGAATATCTGAATAAGCACGGCAGTCTGGAGGGCTTTAAGGAAAGTCTGTAAATGAGGTGACAATAATATGATGGCGCTTGTTTTTTCAATTCTTAAAATATTGGGCTTTGTACTTATTGCCGCTTTGGTTGTTACATTCATTCTTCTGCTTTTTGTGCTGTTTTCAACTATAAGGGCGGAGCTTGACGCAAACAGCAAGGACAGTCCCTTTGCAAAAGCAGATTTTAAATGGCTTTTCGGGCTTGTCCGTCTGTATGCGGCTTTTACCGGCGATAATATTGAATATAATATAGAATATCCCCTGAAATCATTTCTGACGGGAAACCGCAAAGGAAAGGGCAAAAAAAGGGGAAAGGCAAAAAACAAGAAGCCAAAAGAGCAGATCAGACCTGCCGCCGTCCATACTGAGGAAAACGGGCATGAAGATAAAAAAACAGTTGAAAAAGCCTCGGAGGAGCCGACAGGAAAAGAAGCTTATTATAGTGAAGAACCTGACTTTAAATATAAAGAGCCTACGCTTATTGACAAAATAAGTGAAAAAATCGCATTCCTTGAGTCGGTGGAAAATAAAAAAGCCATTTTTGACTGCTTTATAAAAAATGCGGGATTTCTGATTTCCCATATAAAGCTTGGCGTAAAAAGGCTGCGGCTTCTTTTCGGCTTTGAGGATCCGTCGCTTACGGGAAAGGTCTTGGGAGTTATATACAGTTTGGGCATTCCTTTTTTTGAGGGGACCGATATAAACGCCGATTTTGACAAAGCGGTATTTGAAGCGGATATAAATATAACGGGCAGCACAAACCTGTTTTGCGTGCTGCTGCCTGTTTTAAGATTTATATTAAATAAAAACGTAAGAAAATATTTATTCTAAGGAGGTAAATTATGAGCAATTTAAACACGAGCCTTGATACACTTTTTTCCAAAATGGACGGCTTTGTATCTTCAAAAACCGTTGTGGGAGAGCCGATGATATTGGGCGATGTAACTGTCATACCCCTTGTTGATGTTTCATTCGGCGTGGGCGCAGGAGCTTCGGACAGATCGGGCGAAAAAAAGACAGGCGAAACCTGCGGCGGAGGTCTGGGCGCAAAAATAACGCCGGCAGCCGTAATAATAATAAAGGACGGCAAAATACAGCTTGTAAATGTCAAGAATGAAAACAGTGTAAACAAGCTTATAGATATGGTGCCGGGAATACTTGACAGGCTCAGCTTTAAGAAAAGCTCCAAAAAGGATCTGAGCGAATCGGAAAAGGAAGTTTTTTCTGAAGAAAGAATCAGCGAGTAAGGAGGGATTTTTGTGGATCTTCCGAAAAGCGTATATATGGAACAGCTTGTGAAACACCACGAAACAAAATACGACAGCCGAAAAAGAATAATCGTTCTTGTAATAACCGCTGTTTTTATACTTATATGGCTCCACATCATTTTTATCCCTGCAATGCTGGCGCTTCAGGTAATTACAATAGCTATTTCCTTTTTTGTTCTCAGAATATTTATGAATAAGGAATATGAGTATTGCTTTGTTGACGGAGAGCTTGATATAGATGTTATTTATAACAAATCATACAGAAGGCGTGTTTTTGCCGGCGATGTGCTTGAATTTGAAATGTTTGCCCATTTTAATGACAGCGAACACCTCGATTTCTACAAGAATTTTAAATTCAAGGATTATTCAGGCGGTCTTGTAACTCCCAACACATATATTTTCGTAAGCTCCTACAAGGGTAAAAAAACAAGATTTACCATAGAGCCAAATGACAAGCTTATAGAGCTTATAGGACAAAGAATGCAGAATGGCAAGTTTTTCAGAAAAGTAAATGCGGAGGATAAAATATGAAGCATGAATTAATTATAGTTCTGGATTTTGGCGGACAGTATAATCAGCTTATAGCCAGACGTGTGAGGGACCTTAATGTATACTGCGAGGTCAAGTCATATAAAACCCCCATAGCAGAGCTTAAGGCAATGAATCCCTCCGGTTTTATATTTACCGGCGGTCCCAACAGTGTGTATCTTGATACATCACCCACAATCTCAAAAGAAATATTTGAGATGGGTATACCTATTCTTGGTATATGCTATGGCAGTCAGCTTATGGCACATGTTCTGGGCGGCAAGGTTGAATCGGCTGAAAAAAGTGAATATGGTATGACTTCTGCCGATTTTGACACTTCAAGCCTTCTTTTCAAGGATATACCCGAAAAGAGCATAACATGGATGAGCCACACCGACAGAATTTCGGCACTTCCCGAAGGCTTTAAAGCCATATCCCATACGGACTCGTGCCCGATTGCAGCTATGGAAAATCCCGAAAAGGGGCTTTATGCCGTGCAGTTTCATCCGGAGGTGTCTCATACGGAATACGGCAGCAATATATTGAGGAATTTTCTTTATAATGTATGTAGGGTATCAGGCGACTGGAGTATGAAAAATTACATAAACACCGCTATAAATGATGTTCGTGCCAAAGTAGGGGACGGAAAGGTTCTCCTTGCACTTTCGGGCGGTGTGGACAGTTCTGTTCTTGCGGCTCTTCTGTCCAAGGCAATAGGCAATAAGCTTACCTGTATATTTGTTGACCACGGACTTATGAGGAAAAATGAGGGCGACGAGGTTGAGGAAGCCTTTAAAAGCAGAGAGCTTAACTTTATAAGGGTAAATGCAGGAAAGCGTTTCCTCGCCAAGCTTGCCGGAGTGACGGAACCGGAAACAAAGCGCAAAATAATAGGCGAAGAATTTATAAGAGTGTTTGAAGAGGAAGCAAGAAAGCTTGGCAAGGTAGACTTTCTCGCTCAGGGAACAATATATCCCGATGTAATAGAATCCGGAACCGGCGATGCCGCCGTAATCAAATCTCACCATAATGTAGGCGGTCTGCCCGACCACGTAGACTTCAAGGACCTTATAGAACCTCTCAGACTTCTTTTTAAGGACGAGGTTCGCCGCCTTGGCACAGAGCTGAATCTGCCCGACTTTCTCGTTTGGCGTCAGCCCTTCCCCGGTCCCGGACTTGCGATAAGAATTATAGGCGATATAACCGAAGAAAAGGTCAGCATACTACAAGACGCCGACTATATTTTCCGTGAAGAAATAGCAAAAGCAGGTCTTGACAGAAGCATAAACCAATACTTCGCAGTCCTGACCTCTATGCGTTCCGTAGGCGTAATGGGCGACTTCCGCACCTACGACTACACACTGGCACTTCGCGGCGTAACCACCTCCGACTTCATGACCGCCGACTTTGCCCGCATACCCTACGATGTCCTCTCCCGCATCTCCGCCCGCATAGTCAACGAAGTCTCCCACATAAACCGCATAGTCTACGACATAACCACCAAACCCCCTTCAACAATAGAGTGGGAATGAAAAATTCGCGGTCATAAGGGTTCTAAACCATTTGAAACAACGGGTTTTTCAAAATCAGAGATATCATTGACTTTGTGCATTTTTCTGTTAAACCACAATTCGAACCATGAGCTTAAAAATGTATTTTAAAGAGCGAGTGTGTTATTCTGAAAGAATGCTGATTTGCCTTGACTTTTAATAGATAATATGTTACATCTTTGATATTTATCTTTATAAGAAAGGATGAGAGGATATGGGATTGTTTGCCCCTGTTCCAGGAAGAAGAAAGCCGAGCATTTCCGATATACTTGATTTTATTGACAGTATAACTTCTGACCCTGAGGTTGATGGAAAAAAAGACGGCTATGAGCGTGCAGCAAATGAGTATGAGCCGATTTACCAAGAACTGAAGAAGGAATATGATAGCGCGATTTCAGAAATAAAGCGGCTGAAACAAAACTATGATACTGCGAGTAGTGCTAAAATTGAATACTTGGCACAACTGGAGAAGAAGCGAGATAGTTTGCAAGAGAGGGTAAATTATAAGGCAAAGCAGATAGCCTCTGAGCATGGTATTTCTGTTTCTTCCTTAATGAGTTCTTTTTCTAATACAGGCGTTGTTCAGGATACCAGTTGGGATATAATGCGGTTTATCACTGATAGTAGGATGCGGAAACGGAAAGAGGCAGAGAAGGTCGGTTATTCAGAGGCAAAGCGGCTTTACGAAGAAAAACTGAAATCACTTCGGGATAAGTTGGAACGAGTGAAAGCAAACGCAAGCAGACAGTTGAAAGATTATGCTGAGCTTATCTCGAAAGTTTTAGCAGAAATCGAGGATATTCAGATTAAGATTGCAGATTTGGAAATTGTTTTGCAGGAGGACTAAATGAGTAGCCAGGATTTTTTGCGTCAGCGAAACGCAATACAAAACAGTTTAGATGCAACCTGTAATAAGCTTCAGCGTGGTGCTGAAGAAACAGGTCGGGTAGTTGATGTTCTCCGGAACACACCAGAGATATTGAATAATTTAGATAGGCAATTTTGCGAAAAAACGGGGCTTAATGGAACAGATACAGCAATTCTCTTCTTAGCTATAGGGCTTCAAATTGCCAGACAATATTTACTCACTAAATTTCCAATTCGTATAGATGATCAAATTGCTGCAAAGAATACATTTGGTCATATTGAGGAACACTCAAGTAGACAACATAGGCTGTATAATCCATCATTGGAAGAGATTATTTCTAATCCAGTCCCCTTTGATGCCAACGTGGGTGCTAATGGAGCCTTGAGTGGCGGAGGTTTTATGAGGCATAGGGTTACCGCCATCGGGCATGATCCATTACTAGGTTTAATATTTGGAACTGCAAACATTGCGACATCTACATTAACGACTAATAAATTAAAATCATTTCATATCTACACAGGTAGTTTAAGACGTGATGAATTCCGACAGCGGGCAAGGACAGAATTAGTACTGTCGTACACTATGGATAAACTATTGACGGGAGGTATTGAAGGAAAGCAAATTGTTGCGGTGTCTTTGATGAAGGAAATTATTCACTTGAAGTCTGATCTTAATACATCTCATAGTCTCCCGCTACCTGTAGTTTCTGCGATTGATCCCCAATTTGCGTCGAGGTTGGCATCATATGGTCTGGACATGGCAAATGTATTAGCCGTTGCAAAGCAAGCCTCTTATGCAACCATGATTAACACGTTGATAGCTATGTTCCACGGAATGTTTAGTGACGCGACGACGGAAATGGAACAGAAGTTATATGAGGTGAGGACGAGAAAGATCTTAAGTTACTCCAATGCGGTGGCAAGTTCCAGCAATCTGGCTGTTGTTGCTATTACCAGCGATTTTCATTCGCTTGATTTAGGAGGACTGGCTGTTACTATTTATCGACTAATAACAGATGCAAAATTTATTAAGCAAGTGAAGGAAGAGTTTATATTTGGTAATTACAAGTCAATTTTCTTAGGTGAGATATAAGTCTTTTCAAGTGAATGATTAGAAAGAGAAGCTAAAATAATATGTTAGAATTAGCAGGGCAGAATCCTCTTTGTGCTACTTTTGAATGCCCAATATGCAAGAAAAAATTGACAGTTCACGAAGGAACAGATGCCGACTTTGCGCTGTTCCCATTTGTTGAAATTCATAAAAACGGAAAAGGATATATACACTATTATCCCTGTCAGATTCAAACTAAGTGTGATGGAACCTCGGCAATCCCATTCAAACACACTGTCCAAATTTCAGCTTATGTTGAGTGCCCTGAATCAGTGGTAAAAGAATTGCAGTAAGGCATAGATATCATTGCTTTAAGGAGTAATAGTTGTATTTTTTTTCTTTGTGTAATAATAGTTGTAAACCACCAGAACATATTGCAAGTTCTCTATGCCCGTTATCACCCGTGATAACAACATGATAACAGCCTATCGTGTAGGTTGGATAATACGGATAGGTCAAATCGTGGAAAGACTGGGTATCACATCTCCTAAGCAAAACTGCTTAGACTGTGGCGCCTGGCAACGAGTGGGAATAAATCGTAAAGCCTGAAAAACTGCATAAATAAAAGATTTTCAGCTTAAAAATTTACGATTTGATAGCAAAATGATAGCAGATTGCAAAACGCATTTATTGTGTGTTCCCTGCGGTTTGCGGGTACAATTATCTTAATAAATTCTAAAAAGGCATTACTGACTTTTGCAGTCGGTAATGCCTTTTTGTGTTTATTTTATAAATGATTTAATTAGTTCCCAAAAAGCATTCCATCCAATAATTATTGCCATAATTCCACTTACAAAACTTACAGTGATAGCAATAAAATTGATAATCTTTAGAATCGGGTTCTTTTTGATTTTTGTGCTACTTTCTGCTGATATAAATCCAAACCATTTTACCAGTAGTACTGGCAAAGAAATTATAAGCTTAACTCCTTCAGCAAAGTCTGAAAAAGGATTTTTAAGACTCCTTTTGATTTTTTCTTCGGCAAGTTTTAGAGTGCCTAAATGTCGAATAAACATATCATCACAATCTTGAACTGCTTGGCTCCATCTTTTCATCAAGATTATATTGCCTTGATTTCTTATAACATTGCGGGTTTCAGGCAAAAAATTTATAAGCAATTCGTAATTGTTTGCTGCATATCCGTTTAGATTGTCTTTAACATAGGCGTATACGCCGTCTTCACCTAACTCATATTGCATTTCTTTTACTTTTTCGGTTAGTTCGTGATAAACCCTTTGATTAAAATTGCGGCTTGTGAAAAGTTCATTTATAAAGCTAATAAACTTATTGCGGTATTCATGTGTAAATTCATATCCGCTATGAATATCACCGAGTTCTAAGAATTTTGATACAAAACCGATTATAGCAATACCCAACAGAATTCCAATTGGTATAAGTTTATCCATATTATTTATCCTCTTTAGTGTTTATCACATTACTTGCAGGATAGTTATATCTCCACTTATCGTATTCCTCTTTTGAAATTTCACCATTCTTCAGTTTATCAGTCTGTTCTTTCCAAGCGGTGAACATTTCAAACATAGTAATGTAATTTGCGCCCATACCCTTATCTAAATGCAGACAAACCTCTTCGTCTAACTCGGTGATTTTAAGACCGTATAAATCTTCAAGGGTAAACAAGGTATACATTAAGCCGTTATAGCTGTCAATATCGGGTACGGTTAAAGCGCTTGTTGATACTCCGAACACTTCCGCAAGGCTGTTAGTCAGGTCTGCTTTCGGCGTTCTTGAGCCGGATTCGTACTGCGCCATACGGATGTCGGCGGTCTTTTCAGGAAAACCAACCTGCATACCAAGATATTTTTGAGTCATACCTCTTAAATTTCTGAAAAAGCGAATTCTTTCACCGATAGCCATAAAAATGCTCCTCTCATATTCCTAAAATGAAGTATAACATAACAAGTTAGGGTGTGTCAAGATAACCAAAGCAAAAAAAGTAAGTATTTTCTGTGATGTCAATAGATGTGACCCATTTTCTTAAAAAAGAAAATATTCGTTATGGTAACGCACATGGAGTGCTTCTCAGCCATATCGTTCATATTTCTTCCAAAACACCTTTGATATTAGCATTTCTTCAGCTTCTGTATGCTGATTTGGGTGACTATGCGGTCTGTGTGATTTCTCCGGCAATGACCGCCAGTCTTTTCCGTAATACCTTTTATCCCATTGTTTTACACTCGACAGACTGACTCCGTATTTCCTCATAGCATAGCTTTTCCCTTTTTTTCGTGCCATTTTCACTACCGCTTGTCTTTTCTTTGCTTCTTGTGTTAAAATGTTCATGAGAAGTTCTCCTTTGTGTATGTTTGATTAAACTTGGTAACTCAATTATACCATACCAAGGTTTGAACTTCTCTTTTTTATTGGTTCATATCTTTTTACTTCATACATTATAAGTAACAATTTAAGTCTGTTGGTTTGATAAATAAAAAAACTGCATAATATATATATCAACATAAATAATATAGTAAAGAAACAAAATACTAACAGGATAGTATATATGCTTAAAAAATAGGTTAAAATTCATAAAATAACATTATGGAGGTAATAATTGGATGAAAGATGTTGAAAAAATTCATCTTATGTTGTATAATAAAAAATATAACATAGGAGGTGTTTTTGTGGATAGAATTACTCAAAGTATGATGGATGCTTTTAAGGCTGATTTAAGTGTTGGGGTAGATGATGTATCATTACTATTTGAATACTTTTCAAATTATTGTGTTGTAAATAATGTGTACGGATTAAACGACTTTGATATTGAAGACATTACGACCGGGACAGCAACACAGGGTATAGATGGAATTGCGATAATAGTTAATCAAAAATTGATTAATACAATTGATGATATTGATGTACTAATATCACTTAATCAAACTATATCTGTGAAATTTGTTTTAATTCAGACTAAGACATCGACATCATTTGATAATGCTGAAATATCTAATTTATTAACCTACTCAAACCTTTTCTTTGGTGACGATGATTTCATTTTTCATACACCTGAAATGCAAAAGTTTATTGAGCTAAAAAATTATATATTTAGCAAGGGCAATAAGCTTAAAAAGAATCCCGAATTATTGCTGTATTATATAACATTGGGTACATGGACTGATGACACAAATCTCAAAGCAACAATTTCAGTGGGCAAAGAGGCACTTAGAACAACTAACTTATTTTCAAATATTGAATTTCTTCCTTGTGGATCGGCTGAAATTCAGGCACTATATAGAAAAACAAAAGCAAAACTGTCAGCTACTTTTAGATTTGAAAAAAGAATCACTATGTATTCAATCAGTGATGATGAGGTAGGATATAGTGGGGTTGTTCCTTTTAGAGAATTTAAAAAGCTTATATTAGAGGATACAGGTACTGTAAAACCCGTTTTTGAAGATAATATAAGAGATTATTTAGGACCAAATCCGGATGTAAATAAAAGTATTTGCGAAACAATTTTATCAGGTAATGTAAATGCTTTTAGTATGCTTAATAATGGAATAACAATAGTTGCATCTAGTATTTCTATGCCAGGAGATATTGCAACTATTGAGGATTACCAAATAGTTAATGGTTGTCAAACAAGCAACATACTCATAAACAACATGGAACTATCTGATAATATAGATGATTTGATTATACCCATAAGAATTATAGCAACCAAAGACGAAAACCTTAAAAATGAGATTACTAAGGCAACCAATAGTCAGACAGCTATAAAGAAAGAACAATTAGAAGCTTTGTCTACATTCCAAAAAAATTTGGAGGAGTATTACAAGACATATGACGGACAAGAAGCATTAGTTTATGAAAGAAGAACTGGACAGTATAGAGATAGTGATATTCCTAAAAACAGGATTGTTTCTATTCCTACACAAATAAAAACAGTAGCAGCAATGTTTTTGAATGAGCCTAGTGCTGTATCTGGACAATATGGTACGGTAGCAAAAAGAGTTGGCAATAAAATATTTAAAACATCTGACAAGCTAATTATGTACTATGTAAGTGCGGTGGCTTTATACAAGATAGAGAACTTATTTAAAACGAATAAAATTGATAAAAAGTATAGAAGAAGTAGATATCACGCTATGATGCTTTTTAGGATTGTTATTTCTAATGAAGAATTGCCGAAATTCAATCAAAGAAAAATGGAGACGTATTGTCAAAAGTTATTGAATGTATTAGAAGATGATAACAAGTGTGAAAAGATATTTAAGGCGATAGTTGATTACATTGTTTCCAAAGGTGAGGATATTGATATTGAAAATAGAAAAAGTTTTGAAAGGAAAGAAACTACAGATTATTTGATTCAAAGGCAAGATGAACTTATTGAATATTTAAGAAACAATGGAGTTCAACTGGATTAATCCATAAAATGCGTGAGTACAATTTGCGTACAAAAATATTAACAAATCAAAATAATAGAAGTTAAAATGCAAAATTACGCAAATATAAGCACGATAAAATAAAGGAAAACATCTTGATTAAATTCCCGGAAGCCGAGTGGGAATAATGCAAATGCTTGCTGAAACGGCGTAAATACGTCACTCTTGCGGCAGTGTGAGATTTTTTCTGTAAATTGACTTTCTATGACAATTTAATAGTTGATATGCAGCGGTTAGCATACTTCTGCTTAACCACTATTATTAGCCTATAGTACAAAAGGACGAGCATGTCAGGGGCAGCCGTCAGGCTGTTCATTTACCCTTGACTTGCTTGGACTTTTGTGCTGCTTAAACTTTTATGTTATTGCTCCATTCTATCTCCATACATAATACATAATGCATAATTCACCATACACCTTACCCCAATTTCGTAATGGCAGAGTCCATTTTTTGACGATTTCAGTGGCTGCTAAATATAATGCTTTTTGCAATGAGATGGTACTCGGGAAAACACTCCTCTGTCGATTCAGGCGTGTATAACTGCTATTCAGACTTTCTATGGCATTTGTAGTATATATGACCTTTCTTACCGCTTCAGAGAATTTGAAAATCGGACTTACCAAATCCCAGTTTTCACTCCAGGACTTCATGGAACGAGGATACTTTCCTTCCCATTTTGTAGATACTGATTTCATTGCTTTAAATCCTGCTTCTTCATTTGGTGCATGATATATACTTTTTAAGTCATTGGCAAATGCCTTCATATCTTTATATGACACATGCTTTAGTGTGTTTCTTACCTGATGTACTATACATCTTTGGTACTCGGCATTCGGAAATGCTGTATTTATTGACTCTTTAATCCCGGCAAGTCCATCAGCACAAATGATAAAAATATCCTTAACTCCTCTGTTTTTTAAGCTGTTCAGCACTCCAAGCCAGAATTTGCTGCTCTCATTTTTACCTATTTCAATCGATAATACATCTTTTTTACCATCTGTATTTATCCCAAGTATTATGTATGCTGCCACTTTTCTGCTATTCCGTTAGTTCTCACCGAAAAGTGTACCGCATCTATGAAAACTATAGGATATATGCTTGATAAAGGTCGATTCTGCCATTCCTCTATTCGTGGAAGAAGCTTGTCTGTTATATCTGATACCAAGCTTTCACTTACCTCAAAACCATAGATATCTTCAATTATATCAGATATCTGTCCGGTTGTCATTCCTTTGGCATACAGACTTATTATTTTTTCCTCTATTGCAGAAATATCTTTCTTACGTTTTGGCACTATCTTGGGTTCAAAGCTTCAGAAGTTTTGCCCTACGTGCAAAACCTGCCTACGGCAGCCGGACATCTTTCCGGTTCTTGCTTTTCCTGTCCTGAGGTACATCTATGTTCATTTCTCCATATTTTCCACGGATTCTCTTGGTCTTTTTGCCATTTCGATAGTTGCTCTCGGAAGAGCGCTCATATTTCTCATATCCTAAATGTTCATTCATTTCATTCTCAAGCATTTCTTGAATAGTTCCTCCAAGAAGATCTTTAAGCGCATCCTGAATATCTTCTGCTGTCTGAATATCATACTCCTGCAGCAACCCCGCTATGATATTTCTCTTTCCTTCTGTCATCGGTTTTACTTTGTAGATGTCTTTTGTGCCATAATTTTAGGCCTCCTATGTCTTTATTTTATCATAGAAAGCCTTATTATTGAAGTTTTATTTTTACAGACTTTTTTTCACAGCCTCCTCTTGATGTTATCACTACAACAATGGCAATGATTTGGCAACATTTTTCGATTATCGGTAACAGTATAAAAATATTTGTCTGAAAAGATAAGAGCTATCTGATACGTATTTGAATCGGATAGCTCTTTTTGTTTTTATTTCTTTTTAGGATTAGGTATTTTTGCAGTTAATTTAATATCGCCAGAATGTAATTCTTCTACTTTATAAGAAGAACCACTAATATAATCTCGTTTTTCAAAATGATTTTCCCTTCCGTCAATTCCTTTTTTAAAGAAACCCTCTCTATCCGGAAACTTTAGAGAAAGATAAGAATCGTTATCGTCAGGCTTTGCAGGAACAAGGTCATTTTTTTCTTCACTGGGATTCCTCCTTCACGGGTTAAGGCATATACTTACAATTATTTATATTATACAAAAAAGCGAAATTGTTAATTGACATTTTATCCAAATAAGTATTTGTATTTTTAGTATTATTTACAGCTTAGTGATTATCTTTGCAGGCGGCTTCATTCCGCTTTTCCCTGTTGTGATATTTCTGAGCCGTTTTGTCTGTTGATGCGAATGCAGATCTCACCGTCCGGACGGTTGATCTTGAATCCGTACAAGCCCTCTGACGCAAATAATGTGTGCATTAGTCCTGTATAGCTGTTAATATTTGGCACATTCAGAGCTTTGGTCGATATATCAAGTACATTGGCAAGCGGTTCGTTGTAAAATCAAATAGGATAAAAAAATAGAAAAGTCATAGCAAACTGTGATATTATAGAGTTGAGAAAAATATCAAGTAAAGGAGTTTAGCTATGATTTATAATAAGTATACAACAACAAGTAAATTCAAGCACTTAACATATAAAGAAAATTAATTGAGAGATTGCTTAATGAGAAAATAACAAAGGCTCAAATCGCAAAATTATTGGGGATTTCCGGTTCCACTTTATATAATGAAATAAAGCGAGGGGCGGGTGTACAAAAAATAACAGATCTGATGCAGGGCAGAGAGTTTATGAGGAGAACCGAAAAAGATGCAGAAAGAGCTATAAGCTGTCAGAAGCAGTGGGGTTTATAGAGAATGTAGAGAAAGAAACCTTGAAAAACAGGCTTTTTTCCCGAAACAGCATGCGATAAGCTCAAAAGAAATAAAAAGTATTCTTCGGTTGCATCATACAAAAGTATATATAATTACATTGATTTATAAAAGAAAAGAAATTAAAAAACGGCTCGGAAATAATAATATATCTGTTCAGAAGGGCGCAGAGTGGGGCTGTTTATAATATGCTTTTCAGGCATATATAACATATACAAAACAGGTATTTGATGTATGGGGCAATAAAAATTATAATTTTATTATAAGGACAATGTAAGGTTTAACAGTATCATACTTGGAACAGGAGGGATATTATGAAATCAAAATTTAAAACCGTTGGAGTATTTATTGCTGTTTTGGCAATAGTATGCGGCAGCTTTGTCTTTTTTGCAAACAACAGGAGCTTTTATGAAAACAATGTGTATGCAGAAGAAACGGAAAATGCTGATTCCGGCTTATCTTCCCCAAAGGTGCTTTCATTAAGGATAGATGACCCTATAATGAAAGTAAACGGCACTGATACGGAGATAGACCCGGAGGGCGGCACAGCTCCCGTTATAATTTCGGGAAGAACTCTTGTACCTATAAGGGCAATAATTGAAAATATGGGCGGAACAGTGGAATGGAACAGCGAAACAAGAGAGAGTGTTCTTAAATATGGTGAAGATGTTATAAGGCTTGTCATAGACTCACAAACAGCCTATTTAAATGACACCGAAAGCGCCCTCGACACTGCTCCTACCATTATAAACGGCAGGACAATGCTGCCCATAAGATTTATAGCAGAGGGCTTTGGCTTTGATGTGGACTGGAATCAGGAAGAAAAAACAATAACCATATCCGAAAAAGCTGTTGAAGAAAACAGCGATTCTTCAGAAAACGATGCAGTCACCCCCACAAATGCAAATGCTCCCGTTGTATATATGACAAAGGATATCACTCCGGAAGCTCTTGTGGAAATCTATGAAAAGCTGGATTTTAATGCAGAGGGTAATGTTGCTGTAAAGATGTCAACAGGTGAACCTCCTGCGAGCAACTATTTAAGACCGGAGCTTATAAAGGATCTGGTGCAGAAGGTCAACGGAACAATAGTGGAGTGCAACACAGCTTACGGCGGTTCGAGAAGTGAAACGGCTGCTCATAAGCAGGTTGCCAAAGACCACGGCTTCACAGAAATTGCAAATGTTGATATTATGGACGAAGATGGCTCAATGACCATTCCCGTTCCAAGTCCTGAAAATGGAACTTCAAGAATAACCGAGGATTATGTAGGAGCACATCTTGAAAATTACGACTCCCTTATTTCACTTGCTCACTTCAAGGGACACGCTATGGCAGGCTATGGCGGAGCTATAAAAAATATGTCGATAGGAATAGGATCATCTGAAGGAAAATTATGGATTCACAGTGGCGGAGTATCACATGATAGTTGGCAAGGCGCAGGGCAGGACGCATTTCTTGAAGCTATGGGCGATGCAACAAGCGCTGTTGTAGATTATATGGACAGCAAAGTTGTTTATATCAATGTAATGAACCGCCTGTCGGTAGACTGCGACTGTGACGGAAACCCTGCCGAACCGGATATGCACGACATAGGTATTCTTGCCTCAACAGACCCCGTTGCCCTTGATCAGGCCTGCATCGACCTTATTTACGAGCAAAAGGACGGAGACGGCGCATCACTGGTTGAGCGCATAGAAAGCCGAAACGGACTTCACACCCTCGAACACGCTGAAGAAATAGGCTTAGGCTCAAGAGAATATCAGCTTGTAAGTATAGATTAAAGGGCAGGAAAGAATGTGGTTTTATGACGGAAATTGTAAGGCGTGAAATAATATATATATGGTATTATTTCGGGATACAGCTTAAACAGATATTTTTTTACTGGGCGCTCGGTATTGTAATAGGCTCAGCAATATCCGTTTTCGGGAAAAATAAAATACATTCCCTTATGAGCGTTATACAGGATAAGCATCTTGGAATAATGGGGATTATCCCCGCAAGCCTTATAGGTATAGCCTCGCCTCTTTGTATGTACGGCACTATACCCCTTGCGGCAGCATTTTCGGAAAAGGGTATGAGAGACGATTATTTAGCCGCTTTTATGATGAGCAGTATTCTGCTTAATCCACAGCTTCTTATATACAGCGCCGCTTTGGGAAATTTCGCCCTTTGCGTAAGATTTATTTCCTGCTTTCTCTGTGGTATTGCCGCGGGGCTTGCTATAAGGATATTTTACAGGGATAAGCATTTTTTCGATTTTACGGGTTTTTCTGAAGGAGCAAGTCGCGACACCCACCCCAATATGCTTATAAGACTTGTCAAAAATATAGGCAGGAATATAAAGGCTACCGGACCTTATTTCATTGTAGGCATATTGCTTTCGGCACTGTTTCAAAGATATGTTCCGGCCGATGCCTTTGCTAAGCTGTTTGTCAACAACGAAGGCTTCGGCTTGCTTATGGCTGCCACTGTGGGCGTTCCCCTCTATGCCTGTGGCGGCGGCACTATACCCTTACTTCAGCAATGGCTTGCAGACGGTATGAGCATGGGTTCCGCCTCGGCATTTATGATAACAGGACCTTCAACCAAAATAACAAACCTTGGCGCTCTTAAAATAGTGCTTGGCGTAAAACATTTTGCCCTTTACATAATATTTGTAATGCTTTCCGCCCTCATAAGCGGCGTTATCGTAAATCTCATATAAGCATTATAATAATAGATTATGTAAAACAATCGGGAAAGAACTGACACAACAAATATATACCAATCTTATTTTATCATTTAAAATGAGGGTATAAACCGACTAAAAAAGCCTTTTGCAGAAAGAATTTGTTTTCCGCAAAAGGCTTTTAATGTGAGTAGGGGAGAGGGTTTATGGGCAGTCTTTATGAGATGATAGAGCTATCATAAACATAATGCCGAATTTCAGACCCTTTATGTAGGATTCTTTTCTGTAGAATTTGGTTAGCTTGTCTTGGAACCACTGAAGATTTTTGAGGAGAGGGTAAAAGGCAGTTTACTGTTCCCTCTATATCGTGATTTTAGGTAATTACGCCCAAAGGTTAAAACAATTTGCCGAAATAGAATTTTGTCGAAATGAGGTTTCCTTTTCCATTTATCTGAGAACATAGCATCTATAATGGTTGTTGATTATTGCTATCTCCCGAAAACAGGAACAATATGTTTGCCAGATCTACAAAACGGGAATTTATCTATGAATTTTATATTAACACTTACATTTATGTTAATTCATGTATTTTCTGATAAATCTGTCTATTTCCTTAGAAGTTAAATTAATGTAATGATGTATTGCAAGACCAATAATCATTATCAAAAATAAATTTATGCAAATTATCAGAATGATATCACTTTCAAAGCCATTTTTTAAACTTGAAAGCAAGACAAATATGTCAAATAACAAAAAATATACAGCAAACAAAGGAAATAAATAATCAAATATATTTGGCTTTCTATTGTATTTATAAACAAATCCTTCCTTTTCACTATTAATTATGCCGCAAATTTTTGTAGGATCATTGTTAATTTTACCTTGTGCGCTGTAAATAATATTTAAAGTAATATAATCATCTGCCTTTGAAAAATCTAAAGCAATATCCATAGATCTGCCTTGTAATCTATTTAACTCATCAAAAACATCATTAATGCTTTTGCAATTCTTAAAGACGAATACTTGTTTTTGATATTTCCTTGATGTCATATTAAAAAAGCTCCTTTAATTCTTTCCATGCTTCATCAGTTAAATCCCGATTTATCTGTTTTCTTTAAACTCAACAGATGATGGATATCGGGTCTGATTCATTTTTTCTTTTGTCTTAATCACATATTCCAAATCAATATCATATAAATTGGCAATAGCAATAGCGTAGTAAATGATATCCCACAATTCCTCATCAATAGTTCCCTTAATTTCTTCAGAGGTTTGTGCCTTAAAATTTTTTCTCATTGCACGGGAGAGTTCTCCTACTTCTTCCGCCAATTTAAAAAAATAGTCCTTTAACATTTCCGGCTTATAGTCCTTTTGCTTTATGTAGCTTTGTAAATATTTAATATTTGTTTTTCCATTCATTTCAGTCCTCCATTAAACATCAAAATAGGGTAGAATTATTCGATAATCTTATCCCCGATTAAGGTCAATTATTTTAGCATAATTAAAAATTCTTTATTTAATTATATCACGCAAGGATATTTATTTCAACAAAAAAGGATACACTCTTAAAATCAAGCAGGTCTTTGAAATTAACAATATTCAATTTCTGTTTCGTCAAGAAATTGTATAAAAATATCTCCGTTTTCATAAAGCATTATGTGGTCAGGTGTGTGGAGAAGGTGGTCTGAATTAAATTTTATTATGCGGTCGGATCTTTCTGTAAGCTTTAAAAATCCTTTGCTCTGTAAGCTGTGAGGAGATTGTTGCCCTTTGTTTTTCTCTTTCGGACGGCAGGACGGCAGGTTTTCTGTAATCGGCAGTCACTTTTTTATTTTTCATTTTTTAATATGTAGCATATTGAGTTGGAAATCCACGTCTTGTTTTTGATTGCAGATATTCCCTCGGAATTGAATATTTTTGCTTTGGTAGGGATTCCGATACCGCTTACGTACATATTTGAAACTCATGCATAGGCACAGACTCTCTTTTGCAGACTTTTGGGAAAATTTAAAAAAGATTAAAAAAGAGTTGATTTTGATTCGGAAATATTGTATAATTATATTAGAAAAAGAAGAAGCGGGTACGGGAATACCCACTTCTTCCAAAACGACACCCAACTTTAAAAGTGGTTGGTCGGCGAGTAAACTATGTAGGAATTTCACCTACACAATTAGACCGCTTCACAATTTGCGATTAGGGAGCGGTCTTTTTCATTACGACAAGTTACATTTTATTATTAAGGCTATGTACCACATATCAAGCAGAAACTGCTTAACAGCAATAAAGCCAAATATGATATCAAATGTTGTCATAAGAGGCTTCACCTCCTTTACGGAAGGCTCGACCAACCACTCTTTAGCAAAGTGCCTGTGGTTATTATACAATAGAATTTGTCGAAAGTAAATATTAGAAATTTTTGTTTAGCTTTATTTGGCTGTATAAACTGTGGTCTGTTCGGATTGGCAGATGATGTTAAAATAAAAACCGATATTCGTTCTGAGGGAGGATAGGGCTTGTATTGTTGTATGGTACAGGCTTTTTTGTTTTCAGGCGAATATCGGTTTATGGATTTTGTACTGACCCCCAAAAGTTGGACCAAAATCTAACGACAAGGGGGTCAGTTTTTAATGGCTAAATATAGTTAC
>CANQXR010000006.1 GCA_947627855.1 uncultured Clostridia bacterium | reverse complement strand
GGGGAGGGCGCTGCGCGCCCTCCCCCGCCCCGCTCCGCCGCTTCACCCCTCCGCCCCCGATGCTCCCGCGGTATAGTCGGCAGGACGTATATTCCGTGCAAAATTTAAAAAAAGAAAAGGAGAAATTTTTATGTCAAACTTTTTTTATGACAAGGACTGTGTCATCAACCCTCTGCCTCTTAACACAAGCCGGAAAATAAAGGCGCACAATGAGGAGATAATGATAGTTGAGGTAATGTTTGAAAAGGACGGTGTCGGCTCCGTACACACCCATGAGCACACACAGGCGACCTACTGCCTTGAGGGTGAATTTGAATTTACAGTGGGAGAAGAAAAGAAGGTCATAAAACCGGGGGATACTATTGTTATGCCCTCCGGAATAAGTCACGGCTGCCGTGTTCTTACAGAAAGGGGCAGACTGCTTGACATATTCACCCCCGAAAGAAAGGATTTTTTATGAGCATTTTTTAAAAAAGTTCTTTATTAATGAATAAATATGTGCTATAATGTATTAAAATTTAATTTTACTGTGAAGGAAATGCTGAATAATTCAGAACAAAAATCATATTTGATTTGGAGTGAAGCGATTTTCCGCAAAATGATTTTTTGTTTCCTTAAGTCAGTGTTTCCTTAAATACGGGAGGTATTCAAAATGAAAAAATTCAGAACCTTAACAGCAGTCGTACTTGCATCATTCATGGCTTTCCAGATGGCAGGCTGCGGCGGAACAAGCGAACAGCCCGCAGACGACAGCGCCGCTGCTGAAGAAAACGCAGACGGAACAGAAGCCGAAAACACAGAGGGCAAGCTTGTATGGGCAACAAATGCCGAATTCGAGCCTTACGAATACCGTGAGGGCGGAGAAATCGTAGGCATTGACGCCGACATAGCAGCGCACATAGCCGATGAGCTTGGTCTTGAGCTTGAGGTTGCGGATATGAACTTTGACTCAATTGTTCCGGCAGTCGTAAGCGGAAAGGCTGACGTAGGTATTGCCGGTATGACAATAACCGATGACAGACTTGAAAACGTAAACTTCTCAACACCTTACGTTGATGCTGCACAGGCTATCATTGTTCCCGAAGATTCCGATGTTGCCACAGAGGAAGACCTTGCAGGTCTTACAATCGGCGTTCAGCTTGGCACAACAGGCGACCTCTATGTTACAGATATCGATGGCGTAACGGTTGAGAGATATACAAAGGGCTTTGAGGCTGTACAGGCTCTCACACAGGGCAAAATCGATGCTGTTGTAATTGACAACGAGCCTGCAAAGGCATTTGTGGATTTAAATGACGGCATCAAAATCAGCAACGATGCCCTTACGACTGAGCAGTACGCTATTGCTATAAGCAAGGACAATCCGGAGCTTCTTGACAATGTAAACATGATTCTTTCAGATATGGAAGCCGATGGTTCTCTTCAGGCAATATTTGAAAAATATCTCGGCAGTGTGGAAGTTAATGCGCAGTAATAAGCTTTGAGCGGTATGGACGCAGCATACATATATTGCTGCGTCCCGTTTTATAAGGAGTAATTTTATGCTTGAAACCTTAAATGATAAACTATATCTTAACTTTATAAAAGATGACCGCTATATGTATCTCGTAAACGGTTTTATCACTACTATCAAAATAGCATTCTTTGCCATTCTGGTGGGACTTGCTCTCGGCTTCACAGTCGCTATAATACGTTCCGCCTACGATATGAACAGCGAACAGAGAAGGAAGGGACTTTCCTCAGCTCTGCTGTCAGTGGCAAACGGAATATGCAAACTCTATCTCACCGTACTGAGAGGAACCCCTGTTGTTCTTCAGCTGCTCATAATTTATTTTGTTATTTTTGCCGACATAAACGTGAACAAAACCTTTGCGGCAATATGCGCTTTCGGTCTGAATTCGGCGGCATATGTGGCTGAAATAGTAAGAGGCGGCATAATGAGCATTGACAAGGGTCAGCTTGAAGCAGGCAGAAGCCTTGGTTTTTCATATGCCAGAACAATGATTTATATAATTTTGCCACAGGCGGTCAAAAATGTTCTTCCTGCCCTCGGCAACGAATTTATAGTTCTTATAAAGGAAACCTCGGTAGCAGGCTATATCGCCATAGAAGACCTTACAAAGGGCGGCGACATAATCAGAAGCCGTACATATGATGCTTTCTTCCCGCTTATTACAGCAGGTCTTATATATCTTGCAGTTGTGCTCGTTCTTTCAAAGGGCATTTCCATTCTCGAAAGGAGGCTGAGAACAGGTGAGCGCTGATACAATCATAAAGGTTAAAAATTTACAGAAGGTTTTCGGAAAAGACGAAAAAATGCAGACGAAAGCCCTTGATAATGTAAATATTGAAATAAACAGAGGCGATGTGGTGGTTGTTGTCGGTCCGTCAGGCTCAGGCAAAAGCACCTTCCTTAGATGCCTTAACCTCCTTGAAATGCCTACGGGCGGCACGATAACATTTGAGGGAACGGACATAACCGACCCCAAAAACAACATAAACAAACAGCGTATGAAAATGGGAATGGTTTTCCAGCAGTTCAACCTTTTTCCGCATATGACCATTCTCAGAAATCTTACAATAGGTCCGACAAAGCTTCTCAGACAGAGCAAAGCCGAGGCGGAAAAAACTGCCATAGAGCTTCTCGAACGTGTGGGGCTTGCCGACAGGGCGCAGTCTTATCCCAATCAGCTTTCCGGCGGACAGAAGCAGCGTATTGCCATAGTAAGGGCGCTGTGTATGAAGCCTGATGTAATGCTTTTCGATGAACCTACCTCCGCCCTTGACCCCGAAATGGTCGGCGAGGTTCTGGACGTTATGAAGGATCTCGCCCGTCAGAATATGACCATGGTCTGTGTAACTCACGAAATGGGCTTTGCCAGAGAAGTGGGAAACCGTGTCATATTTATGGAGAGCGGCAGGATTCTTGAGGAAAACACACCCGAAGAATTCTTTGAAAATCCGAAAAATCCACGTCTTAAGGAATTCCTTGACAAAATATTATAACAAAATGACCGCAGCGGCTGCGAAAAAATGCGCTGCGGTTTTTTATTCACCGTCTGCGCCGCCGTTACGACACTTATTATAATAATCCCCGCTAATATCAGGTGTATGACGGTAAAGTGTAACAAATATTTCAAAATGGGCTTATAAATATTGAAAAAACATTTTTTGTATGTTATAATCAAACAGATGATGTATATTAATTAAAGAAAAGAGAGATTTTATGCTTCAAAAAAGAAATGACGTCAGAAACATCGCAATTATCGCCCATGTAGACCATGGCAAAACAACCCTTGTGGACGAGCTTTTAAAGCAGAGCGGCACATTCCGTTCCAATCAGGTCATAAGGGAAAGAATAATGGACTCAGGGGATATAGAGAGGGAAAGAGGAATAACGATACTTTCAAAAAATACCTCCGTTTATTATGACGACGTAAAGATAAACATAGTTGATACCCCCGGTCATGCGGATTTTGGCGGCGAGGTCGAGAGAGTTCTTAAAATGGTCAACGGCGTTGTGCTTGTTGTCGATGCTTTCGAGGGCGCAATGCCGCAGACAAAATTCGTACTTAAAAATGCCCTTGCTCTGGGACTTCCCGTTGTTGTCTGCATAAATAAAATAGACAGACCCGAAGCACGTCCTGAGGAGGTTGTTGATGAAATTCTGGAGCTTTTCATAGAGCTTGACGCAAATGACGACCAGCTTGATTCGCCCTTTGTGTTTGCCTCGGCGAAGGAGGGCAAAGCAGGACTTACATTTGAGGACGCACTTAATGCAAAGGATATGAAGGCTCTTTTTGACACTATTGTAGAACATATTCCCGCTCCCGAAGGGGACGATGAGGCTCCGCTGCAAATTCTTGTCACCACAATAGACTACAACGGCTATGTGGGAAAGATAGGCATAGGCAAGGTGGAAAACGGCAATATAAGAGTAGGCGACGAGGTGGCAATAGTAAACCACCACGACCCCGACAAGCTTGAAAAAATAAAGGTGACAAAGCTCTACGAATTCGAGGGGCTTGAAAGAATAGAAATAAACGAGGCCTCCGTCGGCGCCATTGTAGCCGTTACGGGTATGCCCGAAATACACATAGGCGACACCATTACTTCAGTCGTTACGCCTATGCCCCTTGAATACAATAAAATTTCAGAGCCTACCATTTCCATGACGTTCAGTGTAAACGACAGCCCCTTTGCAGGACAGGAGGGCAAATTCGTTACAAGCCGCCATCTCAGGGAAAGGCTTTTCAAGGAGCTTAACACAGATGTTTCTCTGAGAGTAGAAGAAACGGACATCGCCGAAAGCTATAAGGTTTCGGGCAGAGGTGAGCTTCATCTCTCCATTCTTATAGAAACAATGCGCCGTGAGGGATATGAGTTTCAGGTGTCACGTCCGGAGGTTCTTTACCGTATGGAAAACGGAAAGAAGCTTGAGCCTATGGAGCTTGTGACAATAGATGTTCCCGAAGAATATGTGGGGGCTGTTATTGAAAAGCTTGGCACAAGGCATGGCGAAATGACTAATATGGCTCCATCTCAGGACGGATATACAAGAATAGAATTCAATATCCCCTCAAGAGGGCTTATAGGTTACAGAAACGAATTCCTCACAGACACAAGGGGAACAGGTATTATGAACACCCTTTTCAACGGCTATGAGCCTTACAAGGGTGAAATCAATTCAAGGACACAAGGCTCTCTCATAGCCTACGAATCGGGAGAATCCATCACCTACGGACTTTTCAACGCACAGGAAAGAGGAGAGCTTTTCATAGGTGCAGGCGTAAGGGTTTACAGCGGTATGGTTGTGGGAAAGCATTCGAGAAGCGACGACATAGAGGTGAACGTATGCAAGAGAAAGCAGCTTACAAACACCCGTGCGGCAGGCTCTGACGAGGCGCTCAAGCTTACTCCCCATCTCAATATGAGCCTTGAACAGTGTATAGATTTTATAGCGGACGATGAGCTTGTGGAGATAACTCCTCAGAATTTGCGTATTAGAAAAAGACTTCTTGACCCCATAGCAAGAAGAAAGGCGCACAGAAAATAAAACCGAGGTGCAGATATGGCGGAAAATAAAAGGAAAACAGGCACTTCCTTTGTAAAGCAGGCGACTATTCTGGCTGTCGCAAGCATACTTGTAAGAATTCTTGGCTTTGCTTACAGAGTGCCGCTCACAAATATGATAGGCAATGTGGGAAACGGCATATATGCGGCAGGCTATTATATCTATACCTTTTTCCTCATTTTAAGCTCTTCGGGACTGCCGGCGGCAATTTCAAAAATGGTTTCGGAAAAGGCGGCTCTCGGAGAATTCAGAAACGTCAGAAAAATATTCAGGGTTTCCCTTGCGGTTGCGGGAGTTCTGGGACTTCTGGGCGCTTCAATAATGTTTTTCGGCGCAGGATTTTTTTCCCGTCTTATAGATATGGAGGAAAGCAGGTATACCCTTATAAGCCTTGCCCCCACGGTTTTCATATGCGCAGTTATGTCCGTTTACAGAGGGTGGTTCCAAGGTTTTAACACAACTGTCCCCACGGCGGTTTCACAGGTGGCTGAGCAGATTTTCCATGCCGTTTCAAGTATAGCCCTTGCAGGACTTCTTCTTGGGGCAGGTATAGAATTTGCCGCAGCCGGAGCAACAATGGGCACAGGCATAGGCGCTCTCGCAGGACTTGTCGCCGTTGTTTTCTTCTATTTCAGAAGCAGACGCTCCTTCAACGCAAAATATTCGGCGGATAAGGGCGGCTATAAGACCGACACAAGCGCACAGGTCGTAATAAGACTTTTCAAAACGGCTGTCCCCATAATAACGGGTACGGCAATATTTTCAATGACAAATCTCATAGATATGAAAATGACAATGAGCCGTCTTGCGGCAAGCGGAGCTTTTACTACGGAACAGGCGATAGATCTGTACGGCAGGCTTACAGGCAAATATGTTACCCTTACCACTCTTCCCATCGCCATATCCACGGCTCTTGCCACAGCGGTTCTGCCGAGCATAGCCGCAAGCGTGGCTCTTAAGGACGAAAGGGCAACAAAAGCAAAGGTAAACACCTCCTTAAGACTTACAATGATAATTTCCGTTCCTGCCGCAATAGGCATGGGCGCTCTCGCAAATCAGATTTTATATCTGCTTTTCCCAAGCTATCCGGAGGGGGGAGATCTTCTTGCAATAGGCGCAATAAGCATTATATTCCTCTCCCTTTCACAGATAGAAACAGGGGTTCTTCAGGGCATAGGCAGGATATATGTTCCGGCGTTCAGCGCTCTTATAGGTGCTCTTTGCAAAATCCCTCTGAATTATGTGCTTATAGCTATACCCTCCATAAATGTAAGGGGTGCCGTAATAAGCACAATAGGCTGTTATGTGGTGGCTGCGGGGCTTAATATGCTTGCCCTTAAAAGAGCCACAAAAATCAGATTCGACTTCGGTTCCATGCTTATAAAGCCCATAGCCGCATCTCTTATAATGGGAGCAGGCTGTCTTGGCACATATAAGCTTTCCATGCTTATATTCCATCACGGCTCTTTAAGCACCTTGATCGCCATATTTGTGGCAATAATAATATATGTGGTCGCCCTTGCTCTTCTTCGTGGATTCAAAAGAGAAGATCTTGCGCTGCTGCCGATGGGAGGTAAAATAACCGGTCTGCTTGAAAAATTCGGACTGGTATAATAATATTTAAATTATTCAATAAGGAGAGGTGAAGCAAATGAAAAAAAAGCTTCTGGCAGTCGGTCTGGCTGTCGTAATGGCGTTTGGTTCAATATCGGTTTACGGAAGTGACGAGGCGGCTGCACTGCCGGCATTTCCCGGAGCTGAGGGCGGCGGAATGTACGCCTCCGGCGGACGCGGCGGAGAGGTCTATGTGGTAACAAGCCTTGAGGACTACGGTCCCGATGAAAAGCCAATAAGGGGTACTCTGCGTGATGCAGTGAGCAAGGACAACAGGATAATTGTTTTTGATGTGTCGGGTGTTATAAATCTTAAGGACACACTGCTCATCAAAAGGAGGAAAAATCTGACAATAGCCGGTCAGACGGCTCCCGGCGACGGTATTACGGTTACGGGTTTTGACACAGATATAAGCGAGTGCGAAAACATAATTATAAGATATGTAAGGTTCCGTCCCGGCGCTGACAATATATATGCCGGAGATTCCATGGACGCTCTTTGGGGCAGGTCGGCAAAAAATGTTATGATTGACCATATATCCACAAGCTGGTCAACAGACGAAACTCTTTCCGTCTATCGCCTTGAGGATTCCACCGTACAGTGGAGCATTGTTGCCGAAAGCCTTACCATGTCGGGACATACAAAGGGACGTCACGGCTATGGCGCTATAATGGGCGGCGTAAACACAACATACCACCACAACCTTATAGCCACACATACATCAAGAAATCCGAGAATAGGCGGCGGAACTCCCGAAGCCGACGACAACGACCACATAGCTCTTGTGGATATCAGAAACAATGTTATGTATAACTGGGGCTTCAACGGCTGTTATGGCGGCGGCAGGGCTGACGTCAACTTTGTAAACAACTATCTCAAGCCCGGTCCCGGCACAAGAGAGAACGTAAGGTCGCAGATAATAGATGCAGGGGAGAAAAACAAGCCCGGCAGATTCTATGTAAACGGCAATGTTATGGAGGGAAATGCCGAAGTTACGGCGGATAACTCCAAGGGCATAAAGGTATCTGAAAATTCCGCTCCCACAACGGAAATAGTTGATAAGGAATTTGACATTCCCGCAGTAAAGAATCTCAGATTTACAGATGCGGAAACGGCTTACGGCGAGGTTCTCGCAAAATCAGGAGCAGTATATCCCAGAAGAGATGGTCTTGACAGCAGAATTCTTACCGATGTCAAAAACGGAACAGGGGTTTTCGCAAACAGACACGAGGAAGTAGGCGGACTCCCCTATACGGAAACAACGGCAAGAGAAGCGGGATTTGACAGTGACCACGACGGCATACCCGATGAGTGGGAAAAGGCAAACGGTCTTGACCCGAGAAATTCCTCGGACAGCAGAGAGATTGCGGAAAACGGCTATGCCAATGTTGAAAACTATTTCAATTCCATAGTTGATATAAACTATGTGCCCTCAAATCCCACGGTTTCAATATCAGCTCCCGACAATAACGCAGTGGTAAGCTCCGGGCTCCCCTTCACCGTCAAGGCAAATGCCGAAAGCGAAAAGGGTATTGCAAAGGTTGTTTTCTACCTCGGCGAAGAGGCTGTATATGAGGACACCGCTGCGCCCTATGAATATGCCTATACACTTACCGACGGCAGCTATAATATTTCCGTTAAGGCAGTGGATAAAGACGGAAACTGCACTCAGTCGGATAAAATAAGCGTACACGCAAACTGCGAAAACAAGCTTGCCGGCTTTTCGACAAAGGATATAGGCGAGCCTCCCGTTTCGGGCTGCGCTTATGAAAACGGCGGAGAAGTCGTTGTAAAGGGCAGCGGCAAAATAGGCGGCGCTGCGGACTCCTTCCACTATGCATATAAAAAGCTTTCCGGAAACGGAAGTATAACGGCAAAGCTTGACTATATCACCCCCGTAGACAATCACGCCTTTTCGGGACTTATGATAAGAGAAACAACAGACCCCGACTCCAAGGCTGTGGCTCTTGGACTGTCCCACACAAAGGCCTATGAGTGGAAGGAATATAACCCCGTAAGCGGCAAGGACGAATCCCTTTACAGAAACGCTTTCGGAGCATATCTTGTATGCAGATATGAAAACGGCGGCGAGTTTGACAAAATAGACGAAAACCTCGACTCCCTCGAAGCAGCCGAGGAAAGCGGCGTAAGCCTTGTAAACGACATAGAATTCAAGGATCACGACAACTATAAGGGCTATTATCTCAGACTTACAAGAGACGGCGACAACTTCAGCGCCTATGTTTCGGAATATGGCAAGGAATGGACATTGGTCGGAACAAGAACAGTTGATATGGCAAGGGACGTATATATAGGCTTTGCCGTTGACGCAAACAAACAATCAAACAGCATAAACAACTACAACACAGCCAGATTCAGCGAAATAACCCTAAGATAAAACACTCCGCCCCCAAATCCCCCAACAGGGATTTCGGGGCGGATTTTTATTGTTTACAGTGAGGAAATACGAGGTCAGCCTGTCGGACATAAAACGATGGGACAGGAGGTATGAAAAACGTTCCGGAAGAAATATAAACGATGTGTCCGGAAAGGTGTATATGTAAAAGCCAACGGATACACCCGAAGTCTGAACGGAATGAGCTATGCCGCCAAAAGGAATGTCCGTTTGAGAGACTGCATATAAGTGTGGGGTCTGTAAATCGGGGAGAGGAGGGGGAAGCTGCGGCGGCAGGTGTTTTGTGTCTGCCGCCGCAGAATGTACTGTTTTTACTGTATTTATCGGGGGTTTGGGGCAAGGGGTGGGAATTACGGAGGGGGTTTTCTTCAGATGATATTCATTGGCACTGCATAAGTAGAAAATTTCACATTCTGAGAGGTGTCGAAGTTATTTATTGCTTTTATAAGCCCTATGCAGCCCACCTGAAAAATATCGTCTATTGATTCGCCCCTGTTGTTGAAACGCTGTATGACGCTTAAAACAAGTCTGAGGTTGCCGTATATATATTGCTTTTTCGCCTCCTCGTCCCCCTCCTTTATACGTTCAAAAAGCTCCTTTTTTTCTTCTTCCTTAAGCACGGGGAGCCGTGAGGTATTTACTCCGCATATTTCTACCTTCTGCCTCATATATATCCCTCCGAAAATCTGTTTTCATATCTAAGCATTTCCAAAGAAAAAAAATTTATTCTTATAAACCGTAATTGCATTCCCGCCCGATTTGTGGTATATTTATAAAAAAAGAAAGGAGAAATATATATGAGAGATGAAACAAAATGTCTGCATTCGGGCTATACCCCCAAAAACGGCGAGCCGAGAGTTCTGCCCATAGTGCAGAGTACAACCTATGTATATGATTCCGCTGCAGAGGTAGCGGCAATATTTGACGACCCCACAAAGGGACTTTGCTATTCAAGATTTGCCAATCCCACGGTTATGGCAGTGGAGGAAAAAATTGCTGATCTTGAGGGCGGTGCAGGGGCTATGTGCACGTCGTCGGGACAAGCTGCAACACTTCTTTCAATACTCAACATCTGCAAGACAGGTGACAGTATAATAAGCACTCCCACCATATACGGCGGCACGATAAATCTTTTTTCGTTTACGCTTAAAAAGCTGGGAATAGAATGTATATTCGTAAGTCCCGAACAAAGCGATGACGAAATAAAAAAGGCTTTCAGACCGAATACAAAGCTTGTTTTCGGCGAAACCATAGCAAATCCCGCGCTGAGGGTTCTTGATATAGAAAGATTTGCAAACATTGCCCACGAAATGGGAGTTCCTCTTATTGTGGACAATACATTTGCAACGCCTGTTCTGTGCAAGCCCTTTGAATTCGGCGCAGATATAGTTATACACTCCACAAGCAAATATATGGACGGTCACGCTCTACAAGTGGGCGGTGTAATCGTGGACAGCGGCAAATTTGACTGGACAAACGGCAATTTCCCTGAGCTTACAGAGCCGGACGAGTCATATCACGGCATTTCATACACAAAAACATACGGCAATATGGCGTACATAGTAAAGGCAAGAATGCAGCTTATGAGAGATTTCGGCGTTTATCCTGCCGCACATTCGGCTTTCCTGCTTAATCTGGGACTTGAAACTCTCCCCGTGCGCATGAAGCAATATTGCGAAAATGCCATGAAGGTTGCCGAATATCTCGAAAAGTCGGAGGCGGTGGAAAGCGTAATCTACCCCGGACTTCCACACAATCCCGATTATGAGCTTACAAGGAAATATCTGAAAGGCGCAAGCGGCGTTATATCCTTCAACATAAAGGGAGGCAGAAAAGCCGCCGCCAAATTTATGGATTCTCTCAGGCTTGCTTCAAACGAGGTTCACGTTGCAGATATAAGAACCTGTGTTCTTCACCCCGCAAGCGAAACCCACAGACAGCTCACTGACGAACAGCTTGCCGCCGCAGGAATCGATGGCGGAATGATACGTTTTTCCGTAGGTCTTGAAAATATAGAGGATATTCTGCAAGACCTTGACAGAGCACTTAAAACAGCGTTATAATAACAGAAAATATATTTTTTGGGAGGTAATCAAAATGAAAAAATTCCTGTCAATTATTGCAGCAGCTGCAATTGTATCATCGGCTTTCACGATTATGCCCGCCGCAGCAGATGAGCAGACATCTGACTATCCTGAGGTTTCGGTTATCGTGAACGGTGAGGAGCTTGAAACTGACCAGAGCGCCGTTATTATCGACAGCAGAACAATGGTACCTATCCGTGCCATAGGTCAGGCTCTTGAAATCGGAGTAGAATGGGACGCAAATACAAAAACAGTTACATTTGATAAGGACGACCTCAATGTTGTCCTCACTGTGGGCGCACCTTCTCTCACTCTCACAAAGGGCGAGGCTGAACCCGAAACAATTGACATAGATTCTCCTGCTGTTATTATTAACGGAAGAACAATGGTTCCCGTAAGATTCGTTTCCGATGCTTTCGGCGCAGACGTTGATTGGGACGCAGACACAAAAACAGTATCCGTTACACAGGCTGAAGAAGAAGCTGTTGAAGAAACAACCGAAGCCGCTGAGGAAGCTTCAGAAGATGCATCGGAAGAAGGACAGGCTGAGGGTATGGCATACAGAGAGGTAGAAGATGCGGCTCAGGAAGCTGACGACTGGATCGGCGTACTTACCGGATATTTCGACAAAATGGACGATGATACAACGGCGCTGTTTATGGATATAAGCAAAAAGACAGCCGATGTTCTGGAAACATTGAATTCCGGCAAGTTTACTCAGAAGCAGCTTGAGGACTGCGAAAAGACCATAGAGGACGTACGCAGGACCGCACTTGAAATAGCCGGCAAGATAGGTGTTTCCGAAGAGGACATAAACTCTATGGGAGCAATTCTCGAAACCCCCACAGAGGAATTGGTTAAGGAGCTTTTTGACAAAGCCGACAAGGTAAGCGGAATTATAAACGATGCAAAAAAGGAAATGAGCGAAAAGCAGGAAAAGCTCTATGCAGATCTCTGCGATACAATAGCTACGGCAGGCAGTGTTATTGGCACGACCGACCTTGATGAAGCCAGCGAATTTCAGGCAGTTTATGACGAACTTACAAAGGCATATGAGGGCATATGCAATATTGCAAAAGACCTTGGTATCAACATAGACCTCTGATAACCGTAATTAAAGAGCAGAAGCGGCGGAAGAAATTCCCACCGTTTCCGCTCTTTTTTATTATGCGGATTTCAGTCTTGACAGGAAATACGAAATGTGTTATTATTTGTTGTGTAATCTAAAAGACAAAGTATAGTATCGGGGGCGGTTTTATGCTGACATATTTAAAACAGATACCTTTCGTAAATTACATAATAATATCCTTTTTTGTATGGATATTGATCATAGCCCTGTGCGGAGCTGCAAAGCGGAGAATAAAGGGGAAAATACTGCTGTTTATTGAAATTCTGTATATAACTTCGATGGTATGTATTTTATTTGCCAAGGGGACAGAAGCCTACCGATATATAAACACAGCTCCCCTGTCATATATAAGACAATGTATAGCCGATGGGAATATGCTGCCTTTACTGCTTGGTATAGTTATTACCATACCCATACCTGTATTTATGGCACTGAATAAAATAAGGCTTTTGCCCGTCATATTTGCTTCATTCATAATTGCTTTACTTATTGAGCCTGTTCAGCTTATTGAAAATATTATCACAGGCAGTTGGGGAAATGCAGTAAATATTGATCAGACAATATTATATCTGATGGGGATATGTATAGGTCTTGCAGCGGTATTTCTGTTTACGTTAGCGACGGGCATCAAAAATCAAAAGCGGTCGGTATAAAACCTGACCGCTTTTCTGTTATGGTTTTTTATCAGCTTCTGTCTATATATGTGGTATGGAGAAGCTTATGCGCTCTCGCCTTGCCCGGTGAATCGAAATATTCGTCATAAATTTTCTTTATAACCGGACTTTCGTGGGATTTTCTTATTTCAAGCCCCTTGTCGGCATCATAGAGAACCTTTGACCTGAGAGCCTTGAGGTCGGTGTAATTGCGCACGCTGTCGCTTTGCACAGGCTGACCTCCGCCGTTTATACAGCCGCCGGGACACGCCATTATTTCCACAAAATCATAGCTTTTCTTTCCCGACTTTATATCTTCTATTATTTTTCTTGCGTTTGCAAGCCCCGAAGCAACGGCAACCTTCACGGTGGTTCCGCCGATTTTATACTCCGCTTCCTTTATGCCCTCACTTCCTCTGACCTCTTTGAAATCTGTCGCTTCTATATCCTTATCAAGGACTGCCGCCGCAGTACGCAGAGCCGCCTCCATAACGCCGCCTGTTGCGCCGAAAATAACTCCGCCGCCGCTTGCAAAGTCAAAGGGATCGTCAAACTCTTCATCGTCTATTTCGGGCAGAACAATACCTGCTCCCTTTATCATTCTTGCAAGCTCTCTGGTGGTAAGCGAAACGTCCACATCACGATAGCCCAATGCATTCTGCTCCGTTCTTGTGATTTCAAATTTCTTGGCTGTGCAGGGTATAACGCTTACAACAAACAGATCGTCGGGAGATATGCCCTCCTTCAGGCAATAATAGCTTTTGAGAAGTGCGCCGAACATCTGCTGTGGGGATTTGCAGGTTGAAAGATTGGGCAGCATTTCCGGATAATAATGCTCGGCAAACTTCACCCAGCCGGGGCAGCATGACGTAAACATAGGCAGCTTTCCCCCTGTATTCATTCTTTCTATGAACTCGTGAGCCTCCTCCATAATCGTAAGGTCGGCGGTGACGTTCATATTGAATACCTTATCCACTCCAAGACGCCTTATGGAAGCGACCATTTTGCCCTCAACGTCCGTTCCCACAGGCATATTGAAGCATTCTCCGAGGGTCGCCCTTATGGAAGGAGCCGTAAACATAACCACCTTCCTGCCGGGGTCTGAAATAGCGTCCCATACCTCATCGATCTGACTTTTTTCGCTGAGCGCCCCTACGGGACACGCAACTATACACTGACCGCAGCCCACACAGGGAGAGTCGTTCAGGCTCTTCTCAAAGGCGCAGCCAACGTGGACATTATAGCCCCTCTCTATCGGTCCTATTACGGAAACCGACTGCACGTTTTTGCACGCAGCCACACATCTCATACACTGTATGCACTTGCTGTTGTCCCTCACTATATACGGCGACTTGTCGTCTGTTTCATAAACGGCATCATCACCCTTGAATCTGTCCTCGTCTACGCCGTAGTCAAAGGAAAGCTTCTGAAGCTCACAGTGGTTTCCTCTTACGCAGGAAAGACATTTTTTATGATGGCTCGAAAGTATAAGCTCTATCGTCGTTTTTCTTGATGCCCTTACTCTCGGCGTATTTGTAAATACCTCCATGCCCTCCTCAACGGGATATACACAGCTTGCTACAAGTCCGTTTCTTCCCTTTATCTCAACAACACAGACGCGACAGGCGCCTATGCAGTTTACGTCCTTGAGATAGCATAATGACGGTATTTCTATATGCAGCGCCTTTGCCGCCTGCAAAATCGTAGAGCCGGCAGGCGCAGTAACGGGTATATTATTTATCTTTAAGTTTACAGTATCCATCAGCACCCTCCTTATCTCGTCACAATTGCGTTGAATTTGCAGTTCTTTACACAGAGTCCGCATTTTATGCAGGCATTCTTGTCTATTACATGAGGCTTTTTCACCTCTCCGCTTATGGCGTTTGCGGGACAGTTTTTGGCACATCTTGTACAGCCCTTGCAAAGCTTCGGGATTATCTCGTAATAAAGAAGATCCCTGCATACTCCCGACGGGCATTTTTTGTCTATAATATGCGCCATATATTCATCTCTGAAATATTTGAGTGTCGAAAGCACGGGGTTGGGCGCAGACTGACCAAGGGCGCACAGAGATGACGCTTTCATATGAAGAGCAAGCTCCTCTATTTTATCTATGTCCTCCGGTTCTCCTCTGCCGGAGGTTATCTTTTCGAGAAACTGAAGAAGCCTTCTTGTGCCTATGCGACAGGGTGTACACTTTCCGCAGGACTCGTCAACGGTAAATTCAAGATAAAATTTAGATATATCTACCATACAGGTATCCTCGTCAAGTATTATAAGCCCTCCCGAACCCATCATAGAGCCTAAGGCAATAAGACTGTCATAGTCTATGGGCGTATCTATGTGACAGGCAGGTATGCAGCCGCCGGAAGGTCCTCCCGTCTGAGCCGCCTTGAACTTCTTTCCTCCGGGTATGCCTCCGCCTATTTCCTCAACTATTTCTCTGAGGGTCGTTCCCATAGGGACTTCCACAAGCCCTACGTTTGTTATTTTTCCTCCGAGGGCAAACACCTTCGTGCCCTTTGAGCCTGCAGTGCCTATGCCCGAAAACCACTCCGAGCCTTTAAGTATTATCTGCGGAATGTTTGCGTAGGTTTCCACATTGTTCAGCACGGTAGGCTTGCCGAAAAGTCCTTTTACGGCAGGAAACGGCGGACGTGGACGGGGTTCGCCCCTGTGACCCTCTATGGAGGTCATAAGAGCCGTTTCTTCACCGCACACAAAGGCTCCTGCCCCAAGTCTTATTTCTATATCAAATGAAAAATCCGTTCCGAAAATGTTGTCGCCAAGAAGTCCGTACTCCCTCGCCTGTTTTACGGCGATGTCAAGGCGCTGGACTGCTATGGGATATTCGGCACGCACATATACATATCCCTTTTCTGCGCCTATGCTGTAACCGGCAATCGCCATAGCCTCTATAACACAGTGAGGATCTCCCTCCAGAATGGAACGATCCATAAATGCCCCCGGATCTCCCTCATCTGCGTTGCAGCACACATATTTTATATCCCCCTCGGCAGCCTTGGCAAATGACCACTTCCTGCCTGTGGGAAAGCCTCCGCCCCCTCGTCCTCTCAGACCCGATCTGAGGACTTCATCTATGACCTCGTCCCTGCTCATGGACGTAAGGACTTTCGCCAGAGCCTGATAGCCGTCAGAGGCTATATATTCCTCTATATCTTCGGGATTTATAACGCCGCAGTTTCTGAGGGCAAGGCGCATCTGCTTCTTATAAAACCGGGTTTCGCTGAGGGAAATAATGCTTCCGTCCTCGTGAACCGTTTCGGCGTATAAAAGCTCCTTTACTATATTGCCGCCCTTGAGGTGTTCCTCAACTATTCTGCGCACGCCTTCGGGGCTTACCTGTGAATAAAAACAGCCTTCGGGATATACGATCATAACGGGTCCAAGGGCGCAAAGTCCGAAACAGCCTGTTTTTACAACATAAATTTCCTTATCTATTCCCTGTTCCCTAAGCGCTTCGTCAAGAGCCTCCAAAACCTTTTTTGAGCCGGAGGACGTACAGCCTGTACCTCCGCACACAAGAACCTGTTTTCTGTAACCCGTTTTTCCGCAAAGCTTTTCGCCCTCTTCGCTGATAAGCCGTCTTACAAGCACAAGCTCTTCCTTTTCAGCCTTTATTCTGTTAAGCTCATCAATACTCATCATGCCCCGTCACCTCCCGACTTGCTTTTTTCCGCATAGGAATCGATTATTCCGTCAACCTGATCTACCGTCATTTTTCCGTAAACATCGTCATTTACCATCATTACCGGCGCAAGTCCGCAGGCTCCTATGCACCGTGTGGAATCGAGGGAGAAAAGCCTGTTCGGTGTACATTCTCCGCTTTTTATGCCAAGCTTTTTCTCAACTGCCGCAAGAATCTTGTCAGCGCCCTTTACATAACAAGCTGTTCCCAGACATACGCTTATACGGTTTTCCCCCTTTGGCACAAGGGAAAACTGGGAATAGAATGTCGCAACGCCGTAAACCTCCGACAGTGAAATATCAAGCCCCTTGGCTATCATACTCTGCACTTCTATGGGCAGATAACCGTATATCTCCTGAGCCTCCTGTAAAACAGGCATAAGTCCTCCGGGACGGTCTTTATGCTTCGCAATGACCTCTTTAAGTCTGTTCTCCTGCGCCGCAGTTCCTCTGAAAGCATACTTCTGTTTTGCCTCCATGTTATACCCCCTTCCGTCATACAATTCGCCACAAATATCATACTTTTTTAATTTTTTGTGACATTTAACAATTAATAATTCCAAAATTCTCTTACTTACAACTAAAATTATACTATACGGACAATGCTTTTTCAACTAAAATTTATTTGCATTTATGGAAACGACCTCTTACCTCCCCACCCCTTGGGGGATATTAATAAATTTTAATAATAATATTTTCTATGTGTATTGAAAATTTGGTTTGTTTGGTATAGAATAGTAATAAGTGATATTTTCGCTTTCTTTTTTTTACGGAGGTTTTATTATGAAAAGCAGAAATATAATATTTATTATTGTAATGCTCTCAGGGCTTGTAATAGGCGGTTTTCTCGGTGAGCTTGCTTCGGGCATACCGGCGCTCAGCTTTATGAGCTATGGCAAAGAGGTGGGGCTTACAACTCCCCTTGATCTTGACCTTGTTATAATAAAGCTTCAGTTGGGCTTCACCCTTAAATTCACTATCGCAGGAATAATCGGTATGATTATATCCATATTTATATACAGAAAGCTGTGGTAATATGAAATATATTCTTGCTTCAGCCTCTCCGAGACGCCGGGAGCTTATAAGGACACTGGGCGTTGATTTTGAAATATGCCCCTCAGACTGTCCCGAAGTTTTAGAGGAGGGTCTTGGCTTTGACGAAACCGTCATGGGTCTTGCAAGGCTCAAGGCGGAAAATGTTTTCGGAAAATACGGATATGAAAAGGATGTTCTGGTTGTGGGCGCCGATACGATAGTTGTTTTAGATAATCGTATTTTAGGCAAACCTAAAGACAGGGAGGACGCTTTCGCCGCTCTTTGCGCCATAAGGGGAAGATCTCACATTGTATACACGGGTATGTGCCTTATATCAAACAAGGACGGCAAAAATAACACCATACTCTGCTATGACAAAACCGAGGTCTTTATGACCGACATCGCCGATGATGAGATTATAAACTATATAGAATCAGGCGAGCCTATGGATAAAGCGGGATCCTACGGCATACAAGGCAGAGGTTCACTGTTTATAGAAAGGATCAAAGGAAATTACAACACCGTTGTGGGGCTTAACATCTCACAGCTCTACAACATTATGAAAAGGAATAACTTACTATAAAATTCGGAGGTACAGTCAATGTTTACAAAGGATATGGGAATAGATCTGGGAACAGCAAATACTTTAGTCTTTCTTAAGGGCAAGGGCATTGTGGTAAACGAGCCGTCAGTAGTGGCAATAAATACGGAAACGAAGCAGGTTCTTGCGGTGGGCGATGAAGCAAAGGAAATGATAGGCAGAACCCCCGGCAGCATAGTTGCCATACGTCCCATGAAAGACGGCGTAATTGCAGACTTTGAAATAACACAGGCGATGCTTAAATATTTTATAAACAAAGCATATAAAAACACACTTTTCGGACCGAAGCCGAGAATAGTCATATGCGTTCCGTCAGGGGTGACCGAGGTGGAAAAAAGAGCCGTCATAGAGTCCGCCCTTGCTGCGGGAGCCAAAGACAGATATGCCTATCTGGTTGAAGAGCCGATGGCGGCGGCAATAGGCGCAGGACTTCATGTGGAAGAGCCTGCCGGCAATATGGTCGTGGATATAGGCGGCGGAACAAGCGAGGTAGCCGTAATATCTCTCGGCGGCATAGTCACAGCCATCTCCGAAAGAATAGCGGGCGATGCCTTTGACCAGGCCATCTCCTCATATGTAAAGGACACATACAAGCTTGCCATAGGCGACAGAACAGCCGAGGACATAAAGCTTAACATAGGCTGTGCCTATCTTGACGATGATTCGGAAATTCTTGCAATGGAAATAAGGGGACGTGACCTTGTGACGGGACTGCCCAAAAATATAGAGGTTACGTCTGAGGATATATTAAAGGCTCTTGAAAATCCTGTTTCGAGAATAATTTCAGCCATAAAAACCACTCTTGAAAAGACACCCCCGGAGCTTTCCGCCGACATTATGGAATGCGGAATTTATCTCACCGGCGGCGGCGCTCTGCTCAAAGGGCTTGACAAGCTTATTTCTCTTGAAACAGGTATGCCCGTACACGTTGCGGAGGAGCCTCTCAATTGTGTTGCCAACGGAACGGGAGCGGTTCTTGAACATATAGATACGCTTAAAAATGTTCTCATAACCTCCCAGAAGCTGAGAATGTAAAGAGGGTTTGTGAAATGAATTTTTTTGACAGACACAAAAAAACCTTTTTTCTTATGCTCTGCCTTGTGTGCATAGTCCTTGCGGCGTGGTCGACACACAGACTTGCCCCCTCTGTTTTTGAAAAAGCGGTGGGGTTTGTGCTTACACCGGTCACAAAGGCAATAAACAGCACAGGCGGCTTTGTTTCCGACAGGTTTACGGCGATAACAAACGCAAACTCCCTCATAGAGGAGAACGAAAGGCTCAGAGCCGAAACAGAAGAGCTTAAGCTTGACAATTCAAGAATTCCCCTTCTTGAACAGGATAATGAAAACCTTGCGGCTCTTCTTGAAATACGCAGCAAATATACCTCCTTCGATACGATAGGGGCAAGAATAATCGCCAAAGACCCCGGCAACTGGTATGACGTTTTTATAATAGACAAGGGCACAAATGACGGACTTGCGGAAAATATGGCTGTTGCGGCAGGCGGCGGACTTGTAGGGCGCATAAAGGAATGCGGCTTTAATCATTCAAAGGTCGTTTCAATAATAGACGATGCGGACGCAGTCAGTGCAGTAGCCATGCGTACAGGCGACGTAGGCTATGTAAAGGGCGACTATATAAACAAGGGGCTTTGCAGAATGGAGCTTATAGATATGTCGTCCAAAATAGCCGAGGGAGATGAAATAATAACCTCCGGCTTTTCAAGCGTATATCCCGAAGGCATTGCCATAGGAAGGGTGACGGAAATCGAAAACGCCGACAAGACCTCTACGAAAACAGCATTCATAGAGCCTGCCGCAGATTTCAGACATCTTAACGAGGTTCTTGTGATAAAAAATGCTCCCGAAAACGCTGCCTACGAAATTGATGAAGAAACTTCAGCGGAGGCGGAAAATTGAAATATATTGCTTATACTCTGATGGCTGTGATAAATATAATTTTGCAGTCAACTGTCTTTGAAAGCTTTGCAATAATAGACATAAAGCCCAATACGGCACTTATAATAGTCGTTTCCGTAGCCTTTATACAGGGTGAGGGGGACGGCATATTCACAGGGCTTGTGACAGGCTTTCTTCAGGACTGCCTTTTTTCGGCATATCTCGGCTGCAATATGTTTATATATGCCACAATAGGTATGATATGCGGATATTGCTTCAAGGCATTTTTCAAGGAAAGCTTCCTTCTTCCCCTTGCAATAGTGGCAGGAGCCGACATATTCTACAGCTTCGCCTACTATGTGCTTAACTTGCTGCTTATGGGCTATTCAAACTTTTTTGCCTTTGTTCTGCCCAAGGTATTGCCGGAGCTTGTCTACACAGTTCTTATATCGGCTTTTCTCTACCGCATAGTCTATACAGTGACCGAATTCCTCAACAGCCGGAAAAACGCCGGACGCAGACTCTTTTAAAATTAATGAAACAAAAGGGAATAAAAAATGAACAAACTGAAAGAATTTCTGAATAAATATTCCGATACCACCGTTTTCAGAATGGGAGTTGTTCTTGGCGGCACATTACTGCTTTTTTTTCTGCTTGCGTGCAGGCTGTACAACCTCCAGATTTTAAACGGCGACTACTTCAACACACAGATTTCGGGCACAACCACAAAGGAAATATCCGTTGGCGCTCCGAGAGGCAATATATATGACAGAATGGGCAGACCCCTCGCCGTCAACTACTCCTCGTGGGTCATAAAGCTTGACCCCAGCGTAAGTGTTGACAATCTGAATGATGTTCTTTACAGGCTTATAAAGCTTCTGGAGCAGAACGGAGAGGAGATAGAGGACGACTTCCCCATTTCAAAGGAAAAGCCCTATTCCTTTATGCTTGACGGCTCCAAGACAAGGGAGGTCAGATGGAAAAAGGATATGGGACTCAAAGAGGGGCTTAACGCCTCCGAGTGCTTCTATACTCTCAGGGAAATGTTTGAAATAGACCCTGCCATGAGCGATGAGGAGGCAAGAAAGCTTCTTTCCCTCAGAGGAACTATGTACAGACAGCGCTATTCCAAATATATGCCCATAGTGGTTTCAGAGGAGGTTTCGCAGAAAACCATAGCTTACCTCGAAGAAAACTCCTCCGACTTTCCCGGCATATATATAGATGCGGAATATCTGAGGGAATATCCGAAAGGAGAGCTTTTCTCACACATACTGGGCTATATCAGGACAATATCCGATGAAAGCCTGAAGGAATATGAAAAATACGGCTATGACATAAATGACATAATAGGACAGGACGGCGTTGAGAAGGCCTTCGAACTGGAACTGAAAGGCACAGACGGCGCCGAGCTTGTGGAAGTCGACAGCGTAGGCAGACGCATACAGACGCATACAGAGGGTTCCACCGCCCCTATTCCCGGAAACAATGTGTTTCTGACCATAGACTCCGAGCTTCAGCAGGGAGCATATGACGACCTTAAGGAGGTTCTTAAAAACACCCTTATAAGCCACCTCACAGGCAGAAGCAAGGACTATAACTTCACCATAACCAAAATGGGCGCAAATATGGCAAAGGGCGGCTCTGTCAGCATCGCGGAAATGCTGTCAGCAAAGGACGGATATTGCCTGAAGCTCGGCGACTATCTGAGAAGCAAAAACAAAAACATAGCCGACGACCCTCAGCTTGGGGGCGACATACTCTCCGATGGCATACTTTCGGGGGACATAACCGTCAGGGAACTTCTGCTCTGTATGTATGAGCAGGACGTACTTGACAAAAATGACGGCTGGTATGAAAGAATAGAAAACGGAAACGTAAGCGCAGGCAGCGCAGTAATAGGTATGCTTGATGACGGCTCTATGGAGCCGGCTCTAACAAAAATGGACCCTTGTACAGGGTCGGTAGTCGTAAGCGACATAAATACGGGAGAGATACTTGTTTCCGTTTCATATCCCTCATACGACAACAATCAGCTTGTAAACAAATTCAACAATGACTACTACAACAGGCTCCGTCTTGACAGCTCCACTCCCCTTGTGAACCGCCCATTCACCGAGCCGAGAGCCCCCGGCTCCACCTTTAAAATGATTACCCTTTTCGCAGGACTTGAAGAGGGCATTATTACGAAAAATTCCACAATATATGATGAGGGCGAATTCACAAAGGCAGGCAAGCCCTATGCCCACTGCTGGATAGGCGAGGGAAAGGGTTCTCACAGGTCAGTCAGCCCCACAAAGGCACTTGAGGTGTCGTGCAATTATTTCTTTTATGAGCTGAGCTATCGCATAGGCATAACCAAGCTTAACGAATATATGGAAAAATTCGGGCTTAACGACCCTACGGGGGTGGAAATATATGAGCTTTACGACTCAAGAGAGGATTATCCCTCAAATATATCCTCGCCGGCATATAAGCAGTATATTTACGCCAGCCGTTATCCGGACGCAGATGAAAGCGAATCCAGCTGGTATGACGGAGATACTATAAGGACGGCAATAGGTCAGTCCTACAACAATTACACAAACGCCACCCTCAACAAATATGTGGCAACTGTGGCAAACGGCGGCAAGAGATATTCTCTCCATCTTCTTGACAAAATAACAAGCTATGACGGCAGAACAACGGTTTATGAAAAAAAACCGGAGCTTGAGGAGGATCTCGGTCTGAGTCCCGAAAATGTGGAAACCGTTCATCAGGGTATGTATCAGGTAACCCACGGCTCCAACGGAACCCTGAGAAGTCATTTTTCAGACTTTGAAATACCCGTTGCGGCAAAATCGGGAACGGCACAGGAAAGCTCTTCAAGAGCCGAGCACACCATATTTGTGGGCTTTGCCCCCTATGAAAAGCCGGAAATAGCCATTTCCATAATTATACCCTTCGGCGATGATTCGGTGACGGCCCCCGCCCCCAACCTTGCAAAGAAGATAATTTCAAGATATGCAGATATGAATTCATCGTCTGAAAAAGAATATTACAACACTCTGACAAAATAAGGGCGTTATTGGGGCTTTATGGAGCCATCGGGGGAAATTTGCTTTCGAATTCCCATGAAAGCCCCTCTGAATTCTGTTATACTTTTAGAAGGAATAAATATTACTTCGGGAGGAAATAATATGGGAAATATATTGGTAGTAACCTCCGGCAAGGGAGGAGTAGGAAAAACCACCACCACAGCCAACATAGGAATGGGACTTGCCCTTGAAGGCAGGAATGTGCTTCTTATAGATGCCGACATAGGACTGCGCAACCTTGACGTTGTAATAGGAATGGAGGACCGTATAATTTACGACCTTGTAGACGTAATTGAAGGAAGCTGCCGTCTGAGCGAAGCTCTTATAAGGGACAAAAGCTGTGAAAATCTCGCCCTTCTGCCTGCTGCGCAGACAAAGGACAAAACCGCCGTAACGCCTGAGCAGATGGTAAAGCTCTGCACTTCTCTGAAGGCAAACTATGACTTCATCATAATCGACTGTCCGGCAGGAATTGAGCAGGGCTTTAAGAATGCCGTTGCCGGAGCGGATATGGCGATAGTAGTCACCGTGCCGGAGGTTTCCGCAGTAAGGGACGCAGACAGGATTATAGGACTTCTGAAGGACAGCGGAATATCCTCTCCCAAGCTGGTTCTGAACAGGGTCAGGGCGGAGATGACAAGACAGGGCGATATGCTGGGGCTTGACGATATAAAGGAAATTCTGGGAATAGACGCCATAGGGCTTATTCCCGATGATGCGGGCATAATAATCTCGCAGAATAAGGGAATACCTGTTGTGCTTGGCGACACTCCTTCATCAAAGGCATACAAAAACATAGTCAAACGCCTTCTTGGCGAGGAAGTACCCTTTTTGGACCTTAACAAAAAAGAAAAGGTGGGACTGCTTTCACGTCTTAAAAGAATATTTGAGTAAGGGGCGGCTTATATGAATTTACATAAAAAATCCGACTCAAAGGTCATAGCTCTTGAAAGACTTAACAGAGTGATTCTTAAGGACAGAACGGATTTTTCCGCCGACATAATGGAAAGTCTTGCCAAAGACATACTTCTGACAATATCCAACTATATGGAGCCTGACAGAAGCAGGGCAAAAATATATATAAGCCCTCCGACTGACGGCGAAATGCCCGTGCTCAACATAAGCATTCCCATAACAGACATTTTTAAAGAAACACAGGTTGACTGAATATGTACACAAAAAACAGATTTTTTTCATTTGACTTAATAATGGTTCTGCTTGTCACGGCTCTTGCCTGCTTTGGCATACTGGCAATAGGCAGCGCCACGAGAATAAACATAAACGGCTTTCAGGGTGAATGTGTGAACCAGATAATATGGCTGTGCACAGGGCTTGTGCTGCTTGTGGTTACGGCGTTTACGGACTATCACATAATATGCAGGTTCTGGATTCCCATATATGTGATAAATGTCATACTTTTGGTCGCTGTTCTCCTTTTCGGAAGCGGTGACGGCGTATCACGCTGGCTCTTCGGAATTCAGCCTTCAGAGTTTGCCAAAATATTTGTTATAATTTCTTTAGCAAAATTTATTGACAAAATGAAAGAAAAGATTGATAATATAAGTATAGTAACAATTATTTTTATAATGACTTTGATACCGTTTATACTTATAAAGGTTCAGCCATCTCTTTCGGCAAGCTTGGTTATACTGGCGATAATGTTCATATTGCTTTTCTGCGGAGGCATCAGTTATAAATATATATTTCTGTGTCTTGCGGTAATAGCTCCCATAGCTGTTATACTGTTTCTTGACATAAAGTCGGAAGAGCATATGATTTTGGGGAAGTTTCTGAACCAATATCAGATAAATCGTCTGGTAACAGGCTTTTCGGCGGATATATCAAACACCGACCCGTCTTTCTATCAGACAAAAAATTCCATCTGGGCAATAGGCTCGGGAGGACTTCGGGGCAAAGGGCTGTATAACGGTACGATAAATCAACTTAACTATCTTCCTGAGTCGCACAATGACTTTATTTTCTCGGTTATAGGAGAGGAGTTCGGCTTTATAGGCTGTATAGGCGTACTTGCCGCCTTGTTTGCAATAATAGCAAGATGTATAATAACAGGTATGAGGTCACACGACAATCTTGGCAAACTGCTCGCCTGTGGGGTTGCGGGTATGCTTGCCTTCCAGACCTTTGTCAATGCAGGAGTTGCCACAGGAATGCTTCCCAATACGGGTATGCCGCTCCCGTTTGTAAGCTACGGCGGAAGCTCGCTGTGGATAAATATGATAGGCATAGGACTGGTAATCAATGTTGGGATGAGAAAACAGAAATCTATGTTTGAGGGGTGAAATTATGAATATTGCATTAGTAGCACATGACAATAAAAAAATATTAATGGAAAACCTATGTATTGCCTACCGCCACATCTTTGCAAAGCATACACTTTTCGCAACAGGAACCACAGGTACGCTTATAGAAGAGTCATCGGGACTTCCTGTAAATAAATATCTTGCAGGTCACCTCGGCGGAGAAGAACAGCTTTCCTCACAGATAGCAAGCAACGACATAGACATTGTTATTTTTTTAAGGGATCCCGTTGCACCGAAAAATTATGAGCCTGACATTCACAGCGCTCTGAGGCTCTGCGATATGCACAACATACCTGCAGCGACCAACCTTGCAACAGCAGAGGTTCTCCTTCTTGCTCTCGAAAGAGGAGATCTTGACTGGAGAAATATAGTCAGATAATGATATACTATATAACCATAAACCTGCTGCTCTTTTTAGCAATGGGCACAGACAAATTAAAAGCAATTCTACATAAGCGGCGAATATCCGAAGCCACCTTGTTTGCCCTCGCCCTCGCCGGCGGAGCACCGGGTGGCTTTTTGGCTATGCTCGTTTTCAGACATAAAATAAGAAAGCCTGAATTCTTCTTTATATTTTCACTTTCTCTGATTTTGCACATTCTTTTGTCCGTTTTTTATTACGGTAGGTATTAGCAAACCAGCTTAACCCCCTGCACCGCATTTTTTACAGTCGTAGACTGTAAAAAATGCGGTCCGTCGGGGGCGGGGGAGGGAGAGGGAAAGGGGGAAAATGAAGCCCTGCAGGGCTTCATTTTCCCCCTTTCCCTCTCCCTCCCCCGCCCCCGACGGACCCATGACCGGGTCAGCTATCCGTGAATGTTGTCGGCTCCGGCAGTTGTTTTTTTCTCATTATACTCCCCCAAAGCCGCAAGAATTTTATTATGTATCCTATAACACTGACGCACACTCATATAAATATTCATGGAAATATTTTCCCAGCTTTTTCTTCTGAGATATCTCAGACTTATAAGCCTTCTGTCATAAGTATCAAGAGTAAGCAGAAACTCATCTACCAAATCTTTATTTTTCCTTACTTCCCCTATTCTTTTTTCAAGCTCCCTTATTTCAGCTTCATAAACCTCTATGTTCTTTATTGCCGTTTCCTCCGTAGGCTTGGATATATCAGAGGAGCCGGGCACACCATCATAAGTCATAGCCCTGACCTGCCTGTTATAACCGATCAGACGCTTTATTTCCAGAATATCATCATTAAGACGTGAAGTAATGCGGACAAAATCACCCCAGCATTTAAACATTTTAATGCACTCTTCTTTATTCATATCGGCATTTCAGCTCCTTTTCATCTGATACTGTAAGCTCAAAAATCTGACTTTCAGTCAGGCATAAGGACGTAAGGCTTTCTCTGTTGTCAATAAAAATAGGTACATATATGCCAAAATAGTCCGACAGACCCTTTATAAGATCAAGCCCCGCCATAATTTTGCCTCCATGATTCAGGTCGGCATATTCAACCCCATCAATTTCGGCAATACAGCAATTTTCGCTTCCTCCCTTTATGAAATTTCTGTACATTTTAAAATATACACTGTCAAAATGCGAATTGATTTTTTCAGATTGATATTCCATTGTTCTTTTAATAAGCTCATCAAGCAGAGAATCCTTATACTTAAGTTCCTTTATATCATCTCTGAGCCTTTTTTCTTCCTCGCTAAGTTCCGTAAGTCTTTTTTTCGCATTTATATTAGCCGAAATTCTGTTCTTTGTTTCATAAAGCTGTTCAAATCTCTCATTCAGATGAATCAGATATTCCTTTAGCCGGTCAGTTTCATTGTATACAGGCTCAAGACGGGCTTTCAGATGCATTATGGCGGAATCAACATCGCTGTCCCTGTTCTTGTCTGAAATTCTTCTGAGCTTGGAAAGACGGTTGTTTATTGATGCAGATTCCTCTTTCAGCTTGTTTATATGAGAACAGTTCTTTTCAATCTCGTCCTTTAATGAATTTACTTCAAACAGTGATAACTCATATTCCCCGTAAATTCCTTTCAGTTCTTCCTTTTTCTCCGTAGCGAGCTTTTCACCAATAGCCTCTATCTGTCTCTTTTTCAGCTTGTTTCCGCACAGTGAACAGTATTCGCTTATTTCCGGCTTGTCATTTTGCCTTTCCTCCGCCCTTCTTTCAAGCTCCTCAGATCTCCTCTTTGCTTCATACAGCCTGTTTTCAAGCTTTTTTAATTTATAGGACAAATGCTGCATTTCGTTGTTTTTATCCCTAAGCTCTCTTTCGAGATCAGCCATTTTATTTTTTCTTTCAAGCTCTCTTTCTCTGAATTCCAGCTCAGCCTTTCTTTTTATATTCTCAAGACGGGAAAGCTCCGCCTGCATTTCGTTCGGCTTCGTCTTTAAAGCTATCAGCCTTTGAATTTCCTTAATTTCTTCTTTGATACCTTCTATTTTTATATCGATCTCAGCAATATCCCACTCCTCGCCCATATTCAACGAAACCTCTCCTCTTTTTACGGGAATTTCCCCAAGAGCAGCCTTTTTTTCGCTTATTTCGGAAGCTAATCGCCGTTTTGCGTCCTCCGGCGTGTCGTCCTCCAATAAAACAGCAACGATCTTCAGACGGGCGTCCGCAGCAGCAACAGCCTTGTACGGAGTTTCGGGACTAAGCCTTGTAAGGATTTTTCTCAGTCTGAGCCACGGTATAAAGTCTATGGCACAGGGATTGGTAAGTATTTTAAACAAATCGGCTTCGCATAAATCATCTATTGTTTCAAAGTATTCCTCTCTTGTCACTGCCTTGCCATTAACAAACCTTTTGGTTTCAAACCCTTTGAATCTCGGAGGCTTGTCCGAAAGCTCCCATTTTTTTGTTATGGTTACGCAAAGAACAAGCTCCCTTCCGTCTATATCAAATATTCCCTCAACAAAAGGATCTCCCCTGTCATCTGCCGGATAAGCACTGAAATCAGGTCTGTCATGAGAATTTCTCCCGAAAAGCAAATAACAATAAGCGTCAAAAACACAAGTTTTTCCCGTTCCGTTCCGTCCGCTTAAATAATTATGCCTTTCCGGAACCAAATCAAGACTTTTTATTCCTTTGAAATTTTCAATCGATAAGTGCTTAAGAAATATTTTTATAACAAACTCCTCCCCCATAATTATTAGGTTGCATATATGAAACCTTGATGCCAAAAAATATGGCTGTATAAATACAACCATACTAAGTGTAGCATTCAAATTGTTAAAAGTCAACATTTTTACCATAATATGTCACTGATTTCGTTTTCCATATATCCCCCTCTTTCTGCCCGCAGCGCCCTTAATCAGCTTTATTCGGGAATTGTTATTGTTTTTCCTTCAATAAGTCCCATAGGACTTGATATGCCGTTTGCCTGCATAATATCCTCTACTCTGTCATCCGTTCCGTAAAAATTTTTTGATATGCTTATAAGAGTATCGCCCGCTTCAACAGTATATGTCTTGTTTTCCACTTTTTCCTCAGCAGGAGCCTGTCCCGCCCCTTCTGCCGTGCTATCCGTTTTCTGCACATCAGACTGCCCTGAAGTATTTTCGACAGTGCTTTCCTGTGATTCCGTTTTACGGGCATTCTGAGAAGCAAAAACCTCTCTGGTCTGCACAAACTCCTCCTGCAGCGATAAATAATTTTCTCCGAGAGAATTGATTTGCTTTTCAAGATATTCAATGCGTGAATTACTTTTCAGCAAACCTCCGCCGATTATAAGCGTTACAAATAAAAGAGCAAAGCTAAGACCACCCAGAAGATTGACGAGCCTGCCTGCATCTCTTGGTATAAAATCAGAGTCTGTACCTTTAGTTTTATGCTCTTTCTCTTTCCTCAGCTTGCTGTTTATATAGCTGTCAACGTTCTCCGTTAAATTTTCCTTCGGCTCTTCCAATGACAAGCGCTTTTTACACTCAAGAAGATATTCGTGCATAGGTTCGTTTTTGTCATAATATATAAAATATCCGTTTATAGGCTTTAACTCCATACTGTTCGGCTTGCGTCTGTAAAATGCACAGGACTTGTCCAAAGGATCCGTTATGTACAGCACATGAAAATCCTGCGTAAATGCCTTTGTATGATATGTTATGTGTGCTTCGTTGAGAAAATCTCCATAACCGGGCTGCACATATGCCCAGCCTACCACATCAAGCTCAGGAAAAAATTCTGCCCTTGTTTCGGAAATATATTTGTCGCTTTTGTCAGAAAAAATCTTGATTCCATCACTTTCCTCGGTATCGCTGCCCTCTATTGCACCGCTTATAAATAATATGTCCTCATCATCTTCCCTTTTGACCTTTCCAAGAAGCACAAAAATAAGCTCCTCACAAACATATCTGTCCTCCATATATTTTATGAATGTCATAACATAATCTTCAATGTATATTTTGGAACCTTTGCTTATTGTGCCTATTTGCTTTATGTTTGTCTGTAATTCATTGTCCATCTGCTCCACCTCATCTTTTTAGTTTTTATTACTATACCACATAATCCATATATAAATTGTCAAATTCGGTTTCTGAATATGTTTTTTAATCGACTTATATTACCAATTTAAGATTGAAATATCACTTAATATGCAATATAATAAAAAATGTAGATATACGCTGACCATCTATCGGGGCTGCTCGGGGCGAGGGGGCGAGTGAGCCGGACAAAAAGGCTCACAGGTGAGCCTTTTTGTCCGGCTCACTCGCCCCCTCGCCCCGACCCGCGGGTCGGGCATTCCAACCATCTTCGATGGTTGGAATGCCCGAGCAGCCATCTTCAATAAAGACTTTATATTTTATAAATTAAAAGGAGGTATCATATGCTTAATTTCGACAGATTTCCAAACAACAAAAGGAAAGCACTTACAATGAGTTATGATGACGGAAAAACACCTGACAGGCGGCTTGTTTCTATATTCAACAAATATGGAATAAGAGGAACCTTCCATATAAACTATGGACTTCTTCCCCGCCCTGAAAGAATCAATGCCGAGGAACTGAAGGAGCTATATAGTGGTCACGAGGTTTCGGCACATGGCGTAACACATCAATCCCTTTCTATCACTCCAAAAGAAAATATGATATATGAAATTATGGAAGACAGAAAAGGACTTGAAAGGCTTGTGGGATATCCTGTAAGGGGTATGTCATATCCAAACGGACTGTATGACGACAGAGTAATTGATGCTCTAAAAGTATGCGGTATAGAATATTGCAGGGCCGTTGAAACAACACATGATTTCAGAATGCCCGATGATTTTCTTAAATGGAAAGGAACCTGCCATCACAATCAGAATCTTTTAGAGCTTGGCAGAGCATTTTTGGAACAGCCCTATAAAAACCGTCCTCACATAATGTATGTATGGGGACACAGCTATGAATTTGACAGGGACAACAATTGGGATCTTATAGAGGATTTCTGTAAAATGATGAGCGGAAAAGATGATATATGGTATTGCACCAATATAGAATTTGTAGACTATGTAAACGCTTGGAAGTCACTCAGATTTTCCGCTGACTGCTCCCTTGTGTATAATCCGACAGCAACAGATGTATGGATCTCCAAAAACGAAAAGCCAATAGTCATAGCTTCGGGTTCAACTGTAAAATTATCCGACTGATATTCGGAAAACCGAACCGGCCTGCGGGCTGCTCGGGGGAAGGCGATGAGTGCGCTCAGTCAATGCAGCGGACACGTCCGCTGCATTGACTGAGCGCACTCATCGCCTTCCCCCGACCCGCGGGGCAGCCTTTCAAACCGTCTACGACGGTTTGAAAGGCTGCGCAACACCTACTTTATAAGGAATGATCTTAAATGGACAAAATAACAGAGCTGAGAAAAAGACTCCACACACTTGCAGAGCCTTCGGGAAAAGAATATAAAACGGCAACAGCCCTTAAAGATTTTCTGCGCAAAAACACTTCATTGGAAATAATTGAATATAAGGACCACTTCTATGCACTGCATTACGAAGGCAAGGAACTCAGAAATATAGCGTTTAGGGCTGATATAGACGGCATATACGGCAAAAACGGCTGTTTCCATGGCTGCGGACACGATGGACACTGTGCGGCATTATGCGGTCTTGCTTTAGGCTTGGAAGGCAAAAGGGTCGGGAAAAACATATATCTGATATTTCAGCCTGCCGAGGAAACTGGCAAGGGTGCCAAGCTTTGCCGTCATATTATAAAAGAAAATACCATAGAAAGAATATACGGCTTTCACAATATACCGGGCTTCAGAGAAAATGTTATACTTTTAAAAAAAGGTGTATTTGCAATGTCGTCTATGGGTATGACAATAAAGCTTGAAGGGCGTCAATGCCACGCCGCTTACCCCGAAAAAGGCATAAATCCGGCATACGCCTTAAGTGAGCTGGTTTCGTCCCTTAACAGTATAAATGAAAATACAGTAATATCCGTCATAAATATATCATTGGGGCATAAAAATTTCGGAATATGCCCCGGTGAAGGGGAATTGTCACTAACATTCAGGGCAGAAACGGAATCAGAGCTTATCAGCCTAAAAAACAAGCTGGAAAATATTACAAAAAGCATATCTCTTAAATACGGTTTGAAATGCAGCACAGATTATTTCGATTTCTTTCCCGAAACCATAAACGATGACAAGGCATTCTCTGAGGCGTACAATATTATAAGGGACGGCTTCAAATATGAATTTCCGGAGGAGCCGATGCGTTGGTCTGAGGATTTCGGATATTACACCAAAGAATGTCCGGGGGTATTTTTCGGAATAGGAGATGGCGAAAACTATCCCGAACTGCACACTGAGGAATTTGAATTTAACGACAACATACTTGAAACAGCCGCAGATTTGTTTCTAAAGCTTACGGAGGTAGAATAATGGAATGGAAAATGCTTATATGCCCTGAAAGAATAAGAAAAAGCCGAAGCGCCGCCGATGACCTCAGAACAGAATTTGAAAAGGATTATCACAGAATTATAGGAAGTGCTTCTTTCAGACGTCTGCAGGACAAAACTCAGGTTTTTCCCCTTGACAAAAGCGATTTCGTCCGTACAAGACTGACACATTCATTGGAGGTATCTTCTTTCGGCAAATCTCTGGGGCAAAGTGTTTCAAAAATAATAATGCGCAATATAAAGGACAGCAGCTTTCTTCCCGAATACAGCACTCATATCTGCGATATCCTCCAATGTGCCGGTCTGCTCCACGATATAGGAAACCCGCCTTTCGGTCATTTCGGGGAAGATGTTATCAAAAAATGGTTCAGGGACAATCTTGGCAGCTTCAAATACAAAGGAAGCCGTGTCACAGACATATTGAAACCGGAAATGCTGTCGGATTTCTACAATTTTGACGGCAATGCACAGGGATTCAGGCTTGTTACAAAGCTTCATCACATCATAGATGAACATGGTATGAATCTGACAAAGGGGCTTTTATCTGCGATTATAAAATACCCCTGTTCGTCTTACTATGCCGATAAGCACAATGCGGACATACGGAAAAAGAAAACAGGTTATTTCTATGCCGACAGAGAAACTTATGCCGAAGTAGACAGGTCATGCGGAACCGATGGAAAAATAAACCCCCTTGCGCTTCTTATGGAAACTGCCGATGATATAGCCTATAAAACAGCCGATATAGAAGATGCTTTCAAAAAGGGGCTTATAAGCTTTGACAGGCTCTGTGATGAGCTTGGGGACGACGGCGCTGCCTTAAAGGGATATTACAGCGGCAACAGCTATAACGCCGTTCAGAATTGGCTTATTGAGGTTCAGCGAAACGCCTTACGGGCAGCCGCCATAAGCTTCGGAGATAATTATGAGGATATAATGAAAGGAAGCTTCAACAAAACTCTCACCGAATCGGGTACGATGGCTGATACAATGGAAAAGCTTGGCGACATTGCTTATCGCTATGCCTTTACCACACGTCCCATATATCTCCTTGAACTCGGCGGCGAAAGCGTACTTTCTTTCCTGCTTGAAAAATTTGTGGCGGCGCTTATAGATCCATCGGAAAACAACAGTGTAAACTCAAGAATTATATCTCTTATTTCGGAAAATTATATGAATATATATAATATATATTCCCAGAACGTCAGTGAGACTGAAAAGCTCTATCTGCGGCTTATGTTGGCAATGGACTACATAAGCGGCATGACGGACAGCTATGCCGAGGGGCTTTACAGACAGATGAATGGTATTTGACAAATTCGCCGGAATGTTATAAAATATAGTATAACAGTAGGAAAATGGGGTTTATAAATGAGGTGTAATTATGAGGATTTCCACAAAGGGCAGATATGCCCTGAAGCTTATGCTTGACCTTACGGTAAATAATACGGGGGAGTATATACCACTTAAGCTTATAAGCGAAAGACAGAATATTTCCGTCAAATATTTGGAACAGATAATAACGACCCTTGTCAAATCGGGCTATATAAGCGGTCTGAGAGGCTCCAAGGGTGGATATAAGCTTGCAAAAAGACCAAAGGACTGCACAGTCGGTATGATTCTCAGGGCAACTGAGGGCAGTCTTGCGCCGGTGGCTTATATTGACGGCAGCGAGCCTATGCCTGCCGAAGAGGCAGACAGCGTTATTACAGATGTATGGAAGGAACTGTACGAAGCTATAAACAATGTGGTCGATAATATAACCCTTGAGGATCTGGCTGAACGCCACAATGAAAAACTGGGCAATTTTTACAGTATATAAATTCAGGAAAGGAGGCAGGAAGCGACAGCTTCCGCAAAGTCTATGAAAAGAACAATGTTGTTTACTGCTGCGGCACTTATGACAGCCGGACTTGCCGCAGCCTGCGGTCCATCAATAAAAAACGCTGATTCCGCAGACACAAAGGAGAATGATAATATGGCAAAACTTCTATATCAGGGGCATGCCAGCTTTAAGCTGACACTGAACAGCGGCGAGGTAATATACATAGATCCGTATGCAGGAGAGGGATATGACGATCCTGCCGATCTTATATTGGTGACCCATCAGCACCCCGACCACAACCAAACCGATCTTCCGCCTCATGCGGACGACTGCATAATATATCAGAATTCCGATGCGCTTATTGACGGCGAATATCAGACATTTGAATTCAAAGGCATACAGATCGAAGCTGTACAGGCGTACAACCGGAATCATGACATAAATCAATGTGTCGGTTATATAATTACGGTAAACGGCAAAACCCTCTATTTTGCCGGCGATACTTCAAAGACGGAGCAAATGGAAGAGCTTGCGGAAAGAAATCTGGACTATGCCTTTCTGCCTATTGACGGAAAATTCAATATGAATATACCGGAAGCAATAGAGTGCGCTGAGCTGATGGGCGCAAAAAACAATGTTCCCATACATATGTCGCCGGGAGAGCTTTTTGACGAGGGCAGAGCAGCACAATTCACTGCTCCGAACACGCTTATTTTAAGACCCGGAGATATTCTGGAGCTTTAGGGGGCTGTTTTAAATGCGGTTTACATATTGTCCCCACTGCGGCAGGAGGCTTATAAAAAAGGAAATCGGGGACGAGGGAGTTATCCCCTACTGTCCCGAATGTAAAATTCCTTTGTGGGATACCTTTACAACCTGCATAATATGCGCTGTTGTAAATGAGAAAAACGAGGTTGCCCTTATACGGCAGAATTATGTATCGAGTAACAGTTATGTCTGTGTGGCAGGCGTAATGAAGCCCGGCGAATCCGCCGAGGACGCCGCAATAAGGGAAATAAAGGAGGAAACTGGTCTTGAGGTGACAAGACTTGAATATATAAAAAGCTATCCTCACAAAAATAATGAAATGCTTATGCTGGGATATAAGGCAGAGGTCAAAAAGGCTGATTTCACACTTTCTCAGGAGGTTGACAGCGCAGAGTGGTTCAGATATGAGAATGCTCTTGCTCAGATAAAGGAAGGCAGCATAGCGTGGCAGCTTGTCCGAACAGCTATTGGTCTGCCCCCTTCTTTTATACCGTCGGAGACGGTGTAAAAGAAGGGACCGTCAGGGGCGGGGGAGATGAGCAAGGGAAAACAAAAAGGGCAGACGGGTCTGCCCTTTTTGTTTTCCCTTGCTCATCTCCCCCGCCCCTGACGGTCCCGGCACCGGGTCAGCTATAACTTTCGATTATCTCGCCGCAGACTTTTTTTAAAATAGTCTATAAGCTCTTCGGGGTTTTCCGCTTTCATCAGTCCCGACATTACGCATATTCCCTTTATTCCGCTGCCTTTAAGCTGCATAACCGTTTCCCTTGTAATGCCGCCTATGGCAAACACGGGTATATCCACCGCCTCAGATATTTCCTTTATATAACCGACTCCCCTTGGCGGAAGTCCTCTTTTGCAGTCGGTGGGGAATATATGTCCGGCTATAATATAATCCGCTCCCATAGCCTTTGCCCTCAGAGCCTCCTCCCTGCTGTGTACAGAGGCTCCCACATGGGCAAAGCTGCCCCTGTCTTTTAAAAGTCTGACGGGCAGATGTATATTTTTAACGCCTATTTCCTCAGCAATATGCATTCTCGAATTTATATAAAGCCTGTTTCCGCATATTTCATAGCATTTGCGTGCAGCTTCGATATATTCCTCATCACTCATATCCTTTTCTCTGAGTATAATTATATCTGCGCCCGCCTTATATATTCTTTCTGTTCTTCTGTAAAAATCCTCAGTGCAGGATTTTCTGTCAGTAACCGCAATAATCATTTTACACCCTTACATAGTCATTGTATACAGGCTGACCGCCATGGGCTTCTATGGCATTATGTACCTCCGTCACGCTTCTTGGGTCGGAAATATCAAACTGCTCATCGCCCTTCTCTTCGCCGATATGTCCGCCTACGCCTGTACTGACGCCTGCCGACATTTTCGTGGCGCATATTCCTATTACATTATCACGGAATCCCGCTCTTTCCCTTGTGGAAATGGTTATTCCTGCGAAGGGCATAAAAATTCTGTACGCCGTCATAACCTGAAGCAGCTGAGGTTCGTGGACGTCATTGGGATTGACGCTTGTATCATTTATGATAGGGCGAAGTCTTGGCGGTGAAAAGGATATTTCCGCATGGGGATATTTTTTCTGTATAAGATAGGCGTGCAGTCCCGTGGCAAATGCGTCCTTTCTGAAATCATCAAGTCCCAGAAGAGAAGCAAACGAAACAAGCCTCATACCTCCCAAAATAGCCCTTTCCTGCCCGTTGAACCTATAAGGGAAAATCCTTTTATGTCCCCTTAAATGAAGCTCTTCATATTTGTCGGTATTATATGTTTCCTGATAGATACATACATAATCCGCTCCGCATTCGTGGATATAGCGGTATTCATCGGTATTCATGGGGTAAACCTCTATTCCCACAAGTCTGAAATATTTTGCGGCAAGCTTAACGGCTTCACCTATATACTCCACGCTTGTTTTGCTTCTTGTTTCTCCCGTAAGTATCAGAATATCTTCAAGTCCGGTGTCGGCAATTGCCTTCAGCTCCCTTTCAATTTCCTCCATGGAAAGCTTTGCCCTTTTTATTTTGTTATAGCAGTTGAAACCGCAGTATACACAGTGGTTTTCACAATAATTGGCAATATAGAGAGGTGTGAACAATGTCACGGAATTTCCGAAATATCTTCTCGTTATGCCTTTTGCCTTTTGCGCCATATCCTCCAAAAAGGGCATTGCGGCAGGAGAAAGTAATGCTTTGAAATCCTCCACATCTGCAAATTCCTTATTCAGGGCACGCTTTACATCATTTTCCGTATATTTGCCATAGTCATATTGGGCTCTTTCACTCAGAACCTTATCCATTATATCATGAGGGGTCTTTTCCATACCCTCTACATATTCCATATGACTGAAGCTTCTGTCAACCTTCAGCACAAAGCAAAACCTCCTAATCTCTTAAAAAACCTGTAAGAGGACTTGAAGCCTCCGCCTTATATTCGAGCACTCTGCCAAGTCCTGCCAGATATGCCTTTCTTCCTGCCTCTATGGCAAGTCTGAACGCAGAAGCCATAAGTCCCACGTCTGAAGCCGTAGCAACCGCCGTATTCGCCATTATAGCGTCCACACCCATCTCCATTGCTTCACAGGCCTGAGATGGTCTGCCGATTCCTGCGTCCACAATTATGGGCACGTCTATTTCATCAACCAGTATTTTTATAAAATCCCTTGTGGAAAGTCCCTTGTTGCTGCCTATGGGCGCTGCAAGAGGCATAACGGCAGCTGCCCCCGCATTTACCATATCCCTTGCCGCATTGAGGTCGGGATACATATAAGGCATAACTATAAAGCCCTCCTTTGCCAGAATTTCCGTGGCTTTTACGGTTTCATAGTTATCCGGCAGAAGATATCTGCTGTCATGCACAACCTCTATCTTTACAAAATCGCCGCAGCCTACTGCTCTTGCAAGCCTTGCAATCCTCACAGCCTCATCGGCATTTCTTGCTCCCGATGTGTTGGGCAGCAGTGTTATGCCTTCGGGCATATAGTCAAGTATGTTTTCCGAGCCGCCCACATTAGCACGCCGCAGGGCAAGGGTCGCCATTTCAACTCCGCCATTTTTTATTACCTTTTCAGTCATTTCAAGGGAAAACTTTCCCGAACCGAGTATAAACCTCGAATTAAAGCTGTGTCCGCCTATAACAAGCTTATCTTCCATATATAAAAACCTCCTTTATCAGCCGCCGCCCATGAAGGTGACTACCTCCATAACATCGGCTTCCGTCAGCACAACCTCCCTGAATTTCTCTCTGGGTATTATCTCATAATTAAGCTCTACGGCAATTCTGTCTATGTTGTAGTCAAGCCCTCTGAGAAAATCATATAAAGACTGCTCTTTGTCAAGTCTGACCCTTTCACCGTTTAAAAGCATACCGCACCTCCCGAAAATAAGCGCAAAAAGGACACACCCGCGGTGGTGTGCCCCATTACTTACGATACCTTTATTCACATAAATAATATCACTGTTGCCTCATTTTGTCAAGGCAAACATTTAAATTACAGCAACAACTATGTAAATCACAAATAAAATTATTTTATCGGTTTTGTGTTGATTTTTGGCAATAAGAATGTTATCATATTATATAAATCATATTTTTAAGGGGGGTTATTCATGGGAAAGAAGTCTGAAAAGAAGTCTGAAAATAAAACACAGCCCGACAGCCTTAAGCACATAACAGACAGGCAAAAGCGCAAAAGAATGAAATATTATCTGAAGCTGAGCTTAGTGCTTGCAGCCATACTTGTTTTAGTGGCTCTCGGTATGTTTCTTTACCTCAGATATGAGGCGGCAGGCTACCGAAAGCAATATGCGGCAGAGCTTACCGAAGCGATGGAAAATGCCAAAAACGTATGTTATGACACACTTAAGCAGGTAAACGCCGATGAAACTATTCTTGAAAGCGTAAACACACAGTATGACAACGCCATGCTTGAGGACGATATTTTCAAACAATATTATCTCGTGGACGGTCTGATAGACTATACGCTTACGAATTTTTATCATATAATCAGCGTTGAAAATCAGAATGCCGCAGCAAACGGCAGGGCGCGTAAGAATTATGATGAGGAAATACAGACTCTCAACGAAATGCAGACTGACCTGAGAACCAAAAAGGAACAGATTTCAAACATAGATCTGGACGATTACTATTAATAAGGAGATTTTTATATGATAAGAACAAGATTTGCCCCAAGCCCCACAGGGTATATGCACATTGGCAATTTAAGGACGGCTTTATATGAATATTTCATAGCAAAGCATGGCGGCGGCAGCTTTATACTCAGAATTGAAGATACCGACAGGGAAAGATATGTTGACGGCGCAGTGGATATAATATACAAAACTCTCGAAATTGCGGGCATAAAGCACGATGAAGGTCCCGATGTCGGCGGAAACTACGGACCGTATATTCAGTCTGAGCGTAAAAATGACTATATGAAATACGCCTTGGAGCTTGTGGAAAAGGGCGAAGCATACTACTGCTTCTGCACCAAAGAAAGGCTTGACAGTCTGAGAGCCGAGGGAGATGTTGGCGTAAAATATGACAGACACTGCCTGTCACTTACAAAGGAGGAAATAGAAAACAATCTGAAAAACAATGTTCCCTTTGTAATCAGACAAAAAATACGTCCGGGCAAAACCACCTTCAGGGACGAGGTTTACGGCGAGGTCACTGTTGACAATGAGGATATGGAGGATCAGATACTCATAAAATCAGACGGACTTCCCACATATAATTTTGCAAATGTCATAGACGATCATCTTATGAATATAACCCATGTAATCAGGGGCAACGAATATCTGTCATCAACGCCAAAATATAATCTTCTGTATGAGGCGTTCGGCTGGGATATACCCACATATATACACGTTGCGCCTGTTATGAAGGATGCTCACAACAAACTTTCAAAGCGAAACGGCGACGCATCATTTCAGGATCTTATAGAAAAGGGCTATCTGCCCCAGGCCATAGTGAATTATATAACCCTCCTCGGCTGGTCACCCTCCGAAAACAAGGAAATTTTCACCATGGAAGAGCTTATAGAGTGCTTCGATGTAAAGGGAATTTCAAAATCCCCCGCCATTTTCGATCCGGAAAAGCTTAAATGGATGAACGGCGAATATATTAAAATGCTAAGCCCGGAGGAATTTTTCAGAATGTCGGAGCCTGTGCTTGAAAAATCCATAAAAACTCCCGGCGTGGATCTCAGGTCGGTTTCGGATATGGTCAAAACAAGAATAAACACTGTCTATGATATTCCCGAGCTTGTGGATTTTATAGACGAGCTTCCCGAATATGACAAGTCCCTTTACAGGCATAAGAAAATGAAAACAAATGAGGAAAATTCCCTTGATTTTCTCAGGCTTATAATACCTGTTCTTGAAAAAACGCCGGATTGGGATAACGACAGCCTTTACAGCGCCATGGTAAATACGGCAAAGGAAAACGGGCTTAAAAACGGTCAGATATTATGGCCTGTAAGAACAGCCCTCTCCGGCAAGCCCGCAACACCCTGCGGCGCATCTGAAATCTGCGTTCTTCTCGGAAGAGATGAAACACTGGCAAGGCTTAAAAAAGGAATTGAAGTTCTGGGAGGTAATGAAATTGGATAAAACCAAAGAGCTTGAGAGCGCTTCTGTCTGTAAGCTCCTGATTTCATACTCCATACCTGCCATTGTGGGTATGCTTATAAACGCCATCTACAATATAGTAGACAGAATGTTTATAGGAAACAATCCCGATCTTGGTGCAGCAGGTCTTGCGGCTCTTACGATCTGCTTTCCTATAATGGTAATAATGATGGCGTTCAGTGTTCTCTTCGGCATGGGCGGCTCCATACTTACCTCTATCAAACTCGGAGAAAAGAACAACGAAGAGGCGCAGAAGGTATTCCTCACTTCATATACGCTTATGATAGTTGCAGGAGTTGTATTGGGTATATTGGGAAATATTTTTATAGAACCCCTTCTCTATGCCTTCGGAGCGGACAACGAAACCTTTCCGTATGCCGCCCCCTATATGCGGCTTGTTCTTATAGGCGGCGCATTTCAGAATATGGGGCTTGGCGCAAACAACTTCATAAGAATACAGGGCAGACCGGTAAGGTCCATGGTCACTATGGCAATAGGAGCGGTAACAAACATAATTCTCGATTATGTGTTCGTATTCACCTTGAATCTGGGAACCTTCGGCGCAGCCCTCGGCACAGTCATAGGTCAGATAGGCACGTCCCTGTTTGTCGCTGCATTTCTTATGTCGAAGAAGTCACTGCTCCGTCTTGACTTCAGAAAGCTTAATCTCAAGCCCAGATATGTACGCCTTATAACCATCTACGGCTTTTCGGCGGCAATACTTCAGGCGGCAAGCGCACTTATGAATGTTATACTCAACAAGCAGCTTCTCAAATACGGAGCCGCAAGCGAATACGGCAGCACAATAGCCATTTCGGGTCTTGGCATTATAAACAGCCTTGTCACATTGTTCGTGCTTCCCGTTATAGGCATAAATCAGGGCGCACAGTCCATAATCTCCTATAACTACGGGGCAAAGAATTACGGGCGTGTAAGAAAAACCCTTTTATATGCCATTATATTCGCAACAATAATAGTAACGCTGTCATACGCCGCATCAAGGCTCTTCCCCGATCAGATAATAGGTATGTACAACAAGGAGGACGAAAACCTGATTGCATTTTCAAAAATAGCCCTGAAATATTGGTTTATGATTATGCCCATAGTAGGCTATCAGATAGTTACCTCAAACTATTTCCAATCCATAGGCAGAATAAAAACGGCAGTCGTGCTTTCAACCTCAAGACAGCTTCTTCTGCTCATACCTCTGCTCTATATACTCCCCTATTTTATGGGGCTTAAGGGCATACTTCTCGCAACCCCTACCGCCGATCTGGGAGCAGTCATACTCTCAACGATTTTTCTCATAATTGAAATGAAAAGACTGCGGAATGAAGAAACGGCAGCAGCAAAAGCCGTCTGAAATCCGCAAAAATATATTATCAGAAAGGAAATGAAAAAAAATGAGTACATTTAAAGTAAGCAATTCTGTAATCTACATTGGCTGTGATGATAAGGATATAGACCTTTTTGAAAGCCAATATGTCGTTCCGAACGGCATCTCCTATAATTCATATCTCGTTGTTGACAAAAAAATTGCCATTATGGATACAACGGATAAAAGAAAAGCAGACGAGTGGTTCAATAATCTCGAACAGGCCCTTGACGGCAGAACCCCCGATTATCTTGTAATATCCCATATGGAGCCGGATCACGCCTCATGCATACAGCGTCTTGCCGAAAAATACGAAAATATAAAGATTGTGGGAAATGCAAAAACCTTCGTATATTATAAGCAGTTTTTCACCCTCGACATCTCCGACAGAGCCATAACCGTAAAGGACGGCGATGTTCTCGATCTGGGCGAGCATAAGCTTCACTTCATATTTGCCCCCATGGTACACTGGCCGGAGGTAATGGTTGAATATGACGAAAAAGACAAAATTCTCTTTTCAGCAGACGGCTTCGGTAAATTCGGCACACTTGATACAGATGAGGACTGGGCTTGTGAAGCAAGAAGATATTATATGAATATCGTAGGAAAATACGGCGCACAGGTTCAGGCACTTCTGAAAAAGGCAGCAGCCCTTGACATAAATATTATCTGTCCTCTCCATGGACCCATTTTAAAGGAAAATCTGGGCTATTATATCGATAAATATGATATATGGAGCTCTTACAGACCTGAAGATGACGGTGTTCTGGTGGCTTACGGCTCAATTCACGGAAATACGGGAAAAGCAGCCGAAAAGCTCGGAGATATCCTCAGAGAAAAGGGCGCAAAAAAAGTGGTTGTCTGCGACCTCGCAAGAGAGGATCTTGCCGAAGCAATAGAGGACGCATTCAGATATGACAAACTGATAGTATGCAGCTCCACCTATGATGCAGCCCTCTTCCCCATAGTTGAGGACTTCCTCTATCACCTTAAAATAAAGAATTATCAAAGCAGAAAAATAGGCATTATGGAAAACGGAACATGGGCGCCTATGGCAGGCAAGCTCATAAGAGCATATTTTGAAGGTATGAAAAATATGAAAATCTGTTCAAATACAGTTACGATACGTTCTGCACTCAAGGAAGGCGATGTGCCAGCCCTTGAAGCTCTCGCAGATGAAATTCTCAGTCTGTAATAATTATTTGAAAAAGATTTGATTTTACTCCTTGCATATATGTGCTTTTTGGTATAAAATAATATAAAAACAGTGACGAATTTTACATTTTGATATATAAAAAGCACGGTAAAGGAGAGGTGAAACAATGGCAACCAACAGAAACAATAACCGAACAGATGAAGAAAACCCAACCCCAAGAAATCCGAGAAGAAGTTCTGCCGCAAGCAAAATAGCCGAGCAGAGAAGAAGACATACAGCCCTTGAAAATATGCAGGGTCCAAGACTCTCAAATTCCAGACCTGCGCCAAGGACACCCGTCGTAAACACAGGCTCCGAGAGAAACAGAAAAAATGCTTCATCTCAGAAAAGCATAAATATGTTTCCTGCGGGCAGAAATTCGGGCGGATATAAAAAGGGCTCAGCCTATAAGCCTCTTTTCGGCAAGAAAAATTCGCTGCCAAAATTCAAATTGATAATTGGCTGCGCAATTGCCATATTCGTTATATTGGTAATATATATGTTTACCAACAAAAACGCCGTTGAGGTTTTCGTAGACGGACAATCGGCAGGTATAGTTCTCGACAAAACATATACCAAGGACTATCTTACCGAAACCTGTACGGCTAAGCTCAAGTCGTCCCTGAACACAAACGTACAGATAACAAGCGATATCGAAACCAAAAGGGTTCACGCCGGCAAAAACGATGAAAACGTTGCCACAGGGGATTATCTGCTTAAGCAAATAAACGATATGCTCAAATATAATGTGGAAGCCTCCACAATTTCCATAAACGGAACGGAAATGGCTGTCGTGTCAAATGAAGAAGCGGCTAAAACCGTCACAGACAGAATACTTTCCGAACACGTCCTCGATTATGTCGAAAATACAGCGGATATAATTGAAGGACCGGAAATTGTCGGACTTGAATATTCAACAAAGTTTGTTGACGGCTCTGAAATTATGACAACTGATCAGGCATACGAAAAGCTTAACGGAACCAAATCCCAGCAAATCACATACACCGTGGTATCCGGCGACAGCTTTGGCAAAATAGCGGCGAGATACGGTCTTACAACAGCTCAGCTTATGGAAGCCAATCCCAATATAAAGGATACAACAATAATTTCCATAGGCGATGAAATCAAGGTAAATGCCACAGTGCCTCTTCTTGATATACGCGTTGTAACCCAGACGGTTGACAGAAGCAACGGTTCGGCAGCAATTATAAAGACGACCTATATAAACGGCGTTGAAACCGATGAAGCAACTATCGACGGCAGCTCATCAAACAACGATGTCCCTGACGAAGATAACGGCGGTGAGGAAAACGGTGATTCTTCCGAAGAAACTGCCCCACCGGAAGATAATTAAAATCATAATGAATAACTAATGAAACTGCCATTCGGAGGCACTGTTTTACAGGCTTATCCGATGCGGCGTCGGGGCGGGCGTTCCTCTGATGCGGCTTAGCATCAGAGGAACGCCCCTCTTTTGGTTCGCCCTTGGTGACGTCCCCCGAAGGGACGTCACCAAGGGCGGAGCAGCCTTAAACCCATTTCGGAATGGAGCAATATGGCTTAAAACTGTACATTAAGCTATTCTGCTTATAAAAATTGCTCTTTAATATTAAAAAAAACCTTTAATCTATTGATTTTTTTGAAAAAAATAGTATAATATCAAATGAACATATATAAGGTTTGCCGACCCGGTTGCGGAGCCGAGGGGGTGAGGGGCGAGGCGGCTGCAAAGGAGCAGCGGACACGTCCGCTGCTCCTTTGCAGCCGCCTCGCCCCTCACCCCCCTCGGCTCCGCTCCTCTCTTCAAACCGCCGTCAGGCGCTTTGAAGAGAGGAGCGTGGGCAGCATTCCTTTTAAAAATCGGGCATTTTTCAACTAAGGAGGCTAAAATGAATAAGCTAATCTGTTTAAAAAATCTTGTAAAGGACTTTGACGGTCAGATAGTTTTGAAGGGTATCGATCTCGATATTTACGAAAATGAGTTTGTAACCATCTTGGGTCCCAGCGGCTGCGGAAAAACCACTCTTCTGCGAATCATGGGCGGTTTTCTGTCACAGACAGAAGGCGAGATTTATTTTGCCGATAAGGAAATAAGTAAGATTCCGCCCTATAAACGTGAGATCAACACCGTGTTTCAGAAATATGCTCTCTTTCCTCATATGAATGTCTACGACAACATTGCCTTCGGACTTAAAATAAAAAAAGAACCAAAGGATATCATTGAGCAAAAGGTTATGAGAATGCTCAAGCTTGTAGGGCTTGAAGGTTTCAGAAAACGCAGCATAAATGAAATGTCAGGCGGACAGCAGCAGCGTGTGGCAATAGCTCGTGCTCTCGTAAACGAGCCAAAAGTGCTGCTTCTTGATGAGCCTCTCGGAGCGCTTGATCTTAAGCTCAGAAAAGAAATGCAGTACGAGCTTAAAAAGATACATCAGGAGGTTGGCATAACCTTTATTTTTGTAACCCACAATCAGGAAGAAGCCCTCACCATGTCTGACAAAATAGTCGTAATGAAAGACGGAGAAATACAACAGATAGGCACTCCCGAAGAAGTATATAACGAACCTAAAAACCGTTTTGTCGCAAATTTCATAGGCGACAGCAATATAATAGACGGTATTATGCCAAAGGACAGGACAGTGTCCTTCGGCGACAAAACCTTCGATTGTGTTGATTCGGGCTTTGAGGAAAACGAAAAAGTTGATGTCGTAATACGTCCTGAGGATATAAAGATAGTTCCGAAAAACCAAGGCAAATTCAACGGCATTGTAAAATCGACCCTGTTTAAAGGCATATTCTACGAAACCGAAGTTGAGGTAAGAAAGGGAACGGAAATAAAAGTGCAGATGCGTGTTTCCGATGAAAAGCCCGTATTCAATGCCAAGGCGAATGAAAAAATGAGCGCAAACAATTTCTATCTGGACATTGAGGACGTTCCCGAACTGACAAAAGCAGACATTATAGCAAGAGCAGATGCCCAGGCATGGAATCCCGATGCCGATGAGTGGATATCCATAAGCAAAGTAGACTATTCCATAAAGGCAAAAAACGGTGTCTACCCCGTAACCTTCTACACCAACGCAGGCACAAACATAACCGTTAATATGATCGTTGATGAAGTAAATAAGGTCGTAAGCGAAAAATACGGTGAAGAAATCTACGCCGTAAACTTCTATAAAAACATAGATGAAATAAAGGAAAGCGTTGCCCTCGAAACGGATCTCAAAACATGGGCAAATGCCTCGGCATGGCTCCTTGAGGGCAATACATCGGTAGAAATAACCGAGGTGGCATACGATTTTGACCCCGAAACCATAGAAACAGGTGTATATGACGTTACATTCAGAACAGCCGGCTATGTTTTCCTCATAACAACCACAAGAGAATATAAGCCCGGAGATGAGGTCGCAGTTGATTTCGGTCCCGATGAACTGCATATTATGCGAAAGGAGGCATAACATTGAGAAGCTTCAGATCAATGATCTACCCCTACATAATATGGTCTTTCATAATGATAATAATACCCATGCTTCTGATAGCCGCCTACGCATTTACCGTAAAGGGAAACAGCGTCCTCGCATTCAGATTCACACTGGAAAACTTCAGAGCCTTCTTTGCCGACAGCGTGTTTCTGAAAGTGCTTAAGCGCTCCATCTATATAGCTTTTGTAACAACAGTGCTGTGTATACTGCTGGGATATCCGACAGCTTATATAATAGCAAATATTGCAGGCGAAAAAAACAAATTTATGATGGTTCTTTTTATAACCATACCAACATGGATAAATATGCTCGTAAGAACATATGCGTGGCTTGGAATACTTCAGGACAACGGTCTTGTAAACACACTGCTCTCCATGGTGGGACTTCCCACACTGAGGCTCATACACACCGATTTTGCCGTCATATTGGGTATGGTTTATAATTTCATACCCTTTATGGTTCTGCAAATATACACGTCCCTTACAAAAATGGATAAAAGCTATCTTGAAGCAGCGCAGGATCTGGGGGCAAACGGCATACAGAGCTTCCTGCGGATAACCCTGCCCCTGTCCTTTCCCGGAATAATAAGCGGCATAACCCTTGTTTTTCTGCCGGCAGTTTCCAGCTTTTTCATACCCAAGCTTCTTGGCGGAGGACAGTATGTGCTCATAGGAAACGTGGTCGAAAATGAATTTTTGATTGCCGGAAACTGGAATTTCGGCTCAGCCATATCCCTTATAATGGCAATAACCATTATTTTATTTATGTGGCTCGCCAAAAAGGCGGACAAAGATCCGTCAGGGGAAGGGGGCGTATGAAATGAAGGATAAACATAAAACGTCCTTTGCGAGCAAAATATATGTAATGCTTATACTTCTGTTTCTCTACTTCCCCATAATATACACGGTTGTATTTTCATTCAATGAAACAAGGTCACTAAGCGTATTTGAAGGCTTCTCCTTCAAATGGTATCAGAAAATGCTGAAAGACTCCTCAATGGTCAACGCCATATTCTATACCATACTCGTAGCCGTTATAGCCACCGCTGTTTCAACCGTTGCCGGCACAATAACCGCCATAGGACTTTCCGGCAGCAGAAGGATACTGAGAAAAATAATAAACGAAGTAAACAATCTGCCTATTCTTAACCCCGATATAGTAACGGGCATAGGTCTGCTTATGTTTTTCAGCGCTATCGCCATAAAAAAAGGGCTGATGACCCTTTTGCTTGCGCATATAATGTTCTGCATACCCTTTGTAATACTGAGTATTATGCCAAAAATCAGAACTCTCGACCCAAACCTTGCAGATGCCGCCCTTGATCTTGGGGCAACGCCCATACAGGCACTCACAAAAGTGATAGTCCCGCAGATAATGCCCGGCATAATCTCAGGAGCGCTGATTGCCTTTACAATGTCATTCGATGACTTTGTAATTTCCTATTTCGTAACGGGAAACGGAGTGAACAATATCTCCATTGTTGTTTATACAATGAGCAAGCGTATCAATCCATCGATAAATGCTCTTTCAACCGTCATAATCATAATAATAACGGTTGTTCTGCTTATAGCAAACATTTTACCAATAATAAAAGAGAAAAGGAGAAAAACAAAATGAAAAAAATAATTGCTTTGATAGTATGCGCCGCTATGATATCCGTAACAACGGCAGGCTGCGGCGGTACAGGTGAAAACAATGAAACAGCGTCAAACGTGGTTAAGGTTTTTAACTGGGGTGAAATGATAGGCGAGGACGTCATCAGAAATTTTGAGGACGAGTATGATGCAAAGGTAATCTACGAAACATACGATTCAAACGAAATGATGTATGCAAAGCTTCAGGCAGGAGATAAATATGACGTTCTTGTACCGTCCGACTATATGATTGAAAGGCTTTTAAACGAAAACGCTCTTATGCCTTTGGACAAAAGTCTTATTACAAACATCGACAACCTTGCCGATGAGGTCAAGGGACTCCCCTATGACCCCGATCTGACCTATTCAGTGCCATATTTCTACGGATCTGTCGGCATTGTATATAATAAAAACAATGTTCCCAAAGAGCTTATTGAGGAACAGGGTTGGGATATCCTTAAAAATACAGACTATAAGGGCAAAATATTCATGTATGACTCGGAAAGAGATTCATTTATGATAGCATTAAAGGCCTTGGGATATTCTATGAACACCGACAATGAGGACGAAATACAGCAAGCCTATGAATGGCTTCTTGACCTCAACAACACTATGGAGCCCATATATGTTATGGACGAAGTAATAGATTCAATGGCAAACAGCGTAAAGGACTTGGCGGTAGTATACAGCGGCGATGCATCATACATTCTGGCGCAGAATGAAGATATGGGCTTTTGTGAGCCTAAACAGGGTACGAACATATTCTGCGATTCAATGGTTATACCTGCAAATTCCGAAAATCCTGAGCTTGCACATAAATTTATAGATTACGTTCTGACATATGACGCATCCTATGACAACACATATACAGTCGGCTATACATCACCAAACAAACAGGTAAGAGATGATATATCCTCTGAGGGCGGAGAGTATTATGAAATAGAATCTTACATCCCCCGTTCCGGCTATGAAAAAGACGAGGTATTCCACGACAATGCCGTTATTCGGGAACAACTCTCAAATCTTTGGATAAAGGTCAAGTCGTCTGAAGAATAAAAATATAGCAGCTTCTGTATAAGCCACAAAATACGAGGGAGAGAGCGGTTAAGCCGTCCTCTCCCTTAATAGTGCATTCAGGTATTTTGGGGGTTGCGCACGCACACAGACCAATCAAATCGCCAAATGGCGATTTGATTGGTCTGTGTGCGGCCCGATGGGGCGGGGGAGCAAAGAGGGAACAAAGAGCGGACTGCGCCGCTCTTTGTTCCCTCTTTGCTCCCCCGCCCCCATCGGGCAAACCGCAGTCGTGTCGGCTAAACCTTTGTTGACAAGAATATGCCTGTACCACCAAAAATATTCAATTATCGGAATTATTAAGCACCTCTTCACATATATTTAAAGTGTAAATTATATTAGGAGGTTTTCATATGAATTTCGGAAACAACAGTTGGTTATGGATTATAATTATAATCATTTTCTTCGGCAACAGCAACAACGGCTTTTTAGGCGGAAACTGCGGCTGCGGAAATGACAACTCCCTGCTCATTCTCCTGCTCTTCGTGCTTATCTGCTGCGGAAACGGCAACGGAAACTTAGGCATCTGCGAAGCAAAATAATTTACAAAAAGGCTGCCGTGAGGAATTCCGAGCGGCAGCTCTTTTTCATAGTATAATAAAAACCCGGAACAAAAATTCCGGGCAGATTATAGGTTATGTAAAAACCCGATTACATATAATAGGGTTTAAGCTCATCGGGCAGACTGCCGGCATCGTTTGAAATACCGATTATAAATTCAACGCTGTCATGCTTGCTTATTTCATCAAGTCTTTTTGCAAGCTTGATAAGGTCATCATCGCTGAGAGAATCTATTATCTTATAAAGACCGTCAACAAAAATTGTTTCGATGTCGCTGTTCTGTGAAAGAATACCAGATACAAAACCGGCAAATTCACGGTAATTATAAAGATCGCAATGAGATGTTTCCACATAGCGTATGCCCCTGTGGATATCATACATATGCTTTCTGTTGTGATCGATATAAACTATATTGCCGCGAGCCTCCTTCTGTGCATCGTTCGCCATTTGAATCAGTCTTTTGGTTTTTCCCTCTCCTTTTGCGGAAACAAGTATTTTCACCATTATATTTACCTCCTCGGATTGCAGAGCAATTTTTATTTTTTAATAAGAGCATTCACACCCTATAAATTACATATTCTATGAATAGGTCGAATTTCCTTTTTATTTTTATTATCTTTGTCCATACAGACTATTTTATCCCAGAATAGCGCTGTCGCTGGTAAATTCCTCTCCTGCGGCAACTGTAAATCTGCTCAGAAGATCCTCCACTGTCAGCTTCTTCTTTTCCTCTCCTCTGATATCAAGTATAACTCTTCCTTTATTCATCATTATAAGCCTGTTTCCATGAACAATTGCATCACGCATATTGTGTGTTACCATCATAGTCGTCAGGTTGTTCTTTTCAACGATCTGCTCGCTTATTTCAAGCACCTTTGCTGCCGTTTTGGGGTCGAGAGCCGCCGTATGCTCATCCAAAAGCAATATTTTCGGCTTTACAAGAGTAGCCATAAGAAGAGTGAGAGCCTGTCTCTGACCTCCCGAAAGAAGTCCGACCTTATCTGTAAGCCTGCTTTCCAGTCCAAGCCCCAAAGTAGCAAGCAGTGACTTGTACTCTTTCCGCTCCTTTGAGGTTATGCCCCATTTAAGGCTTCTGGACTTTCCTCTTCTGAAAGCAAGAGCAAGATTGTCCTCAATATTCATACTTGCAGCCGTACCCGTCATAGGGTCTTGAAAAACTCTGCCTATAAAAGCCGACCTTTTATGCTCCGACAGCTTTGTAACGTCCTTGCCGTCAATGGTTATTGTTCCATAATCCACAGGAAAAACACCTGCCACCGAATTAAGCATGGTGCTTTTTCCCGCTCCGTTTCCCCCTATGACAGTCACAAAATCCCCCGGAAGAAGATGAAGTGACAAGCCGTTCAACACCTTATTTTCGTTTATGGTATTGGGGTTAAAGGTTTTAAAAACAGAATCCAGCTTAAGCATTTTCCCTTCCCCCTTTTACGGATTTGATTATTGTCATCAGATATGACCTGCCTACGGGCAGCGAAAGACAAATGGCAACGGTTATGGCTGTAAAAAGCTTCAGGTCGTTTGGATTCATTCCTGCCTTAAGAACAAGGGCGATTATAATTCTGTAAAGTATAGCGCCCAGACAAACGGCAAAAATAACTCTCTTGAAGCTGTTTGTTTTCATTGCAAACAGAACCTCACCTATTATAAGAGAAGCAAGACCTATAACAATAGATCCCGTACCCATCTGCACGTCTGAAAATGACTGATTCTGAGCTATAAGCGCTCCGGAAAAGGCAACAAGTCCATTTGAAATCACAAGTCCTATATTTATCATATTGCCCGTGTTTATTCCCTGTGCCCTCGCCATCTGCTGATTAGAGCCTGTCGCCCTTACGCCGCAGCCAATCTCCGTTCCGAAAAACCAGTAGGTAAATACGGAAACCGCAGTGCAGCATAACAGCCCTATTATCAGTATGGAAACATTTTTATTGCCTCCGACAAAATTTATAAGTCCCGTAAAAACAGAATCCGTCTGAAGCAGAGGCACATTTGACCTCCCCATAATTCTCAGATTTATAGAATAGAGAGCTATCATAGTAAGAATACCCGCAAGAAGCGGCGGTATTCTGAGCTTTGTATGTAAAAGCCCCGTTGCAAGTCCCGCAAGCATTCCGGAAATTATAGCAAGTCCCGTTGCCGCCCACGGATTCATGCCACTCTCTATAAAATGCGCAGCAACAGCCGCACCTGTGGCAATGGAGCCTTCCACAGTAAGATCCGCTATATCAAGTATCCTGTAGGTAATATATACGCCAAGTGTCATAATTGCCCACAGAGTACCCAATGAAACAGCCCCTAAAATAATAGCTCCCATAAACATACTCCTTTCATCAGTAAAGAGGGAACAGCGATCCTTCGCCATTCCCTCTGTGTCAGGCTTAAACTCTATTTATCAAACTTTATTTTACTGAGCCTGAAGTTCCGGATCTTCGCCTGCATCAACATCTGCATCTGAAGCATCTCCTTCGTCTGCCGCATCTGCATCTGCATCTGCATCTGCTGCGTCAGCGTCTGCACTGTCCTCAGACGGGCTGATAACATACTCAGCATACTTATCGGGCACCTTAACGCCTATGGCCTCAGCAACATCGCCGTTGAAGCAGTATGAATATTCTGACGGATTCTGGATAGGCATTGAAGCGGGATCCTTGCCGTTTACAAGAATATCAACAGCCATAAGACCTGCCTGATAGCCTATTGAATAATAGTCAATACCAAGTGTAGCAAATCCGCCTGTTTCAACCATGCCCTGCTCTGCGCAGAATACGGGGATTCCTGCTGCATTTGCAACATCACCTACGATAGGCATTGATGAAGCAAACTTGTTGTCGGTAGGAATATAGATTGCATCACAGTTGTTGACAATTGCCGTAACTGCCTGCTGTATTTCGTTTGTTGAAGAAATAGTCTGCTCTGTTGTGGGAAGACCAAGCTCCTGACAAACTTCCTTAGCCATATTGACCTGGAGAACCGAGTTGTCCTCATTTGAGCTGTAAAGGAAGCCTATGGTTGAAGCATCGGGGCAGATTTCCTGTATAAGACGAATCTGTTCCTCAATGGGGTTCATATCCGTAGTACCGGTTATATTTCTGCCGGGAGCCTCGTCGCTGTCTGCAAGCTGAGCCTCTGTGTAAGATGTAATAGCCGTACCTACGATGGGGATTTCAGTAGTCTTGCCTGCAATAGCCTGCGCTGCAGGAGTAGCTATGGCAAATACAAGGTCAACGCCGTCAGCCACAAACTGATCCGCAATAGTTGAAAGATTGTTTGTGTCGCCTTGACCGTTCTTGTAGTCAATAGTAACATTCTCGCCGTCTACAAGTCCGTTTTCTTCAAGAGCATCAACAAAGCCCTGCTCCGACTTGTTGAGAGCATCGTGATCCATCATTTTGATGATGCCTATGGAATAATTTCCCTCAACCGCATCTGCCGGTGTCTCTCCTTCCTGAGTGCCGCCACAGGCAGCCATTGAAAATGCCAGAACACCTGCTGTGATTACAGCTATGACATTTTTGAATTTTAACATAATTAATTTCCTCCTTTTGGTTTTTAATATCGAATACAAATGTATCGTCATATATCACTTTAAATTATAAAAGCATTTACCAAAAAAGTCAATACCTTTCATTGGTTTTTTATTCATTTTAACTATACTAAAATTTCAGCCGACCGACCTCCGTCCGCAGAGGGCGTGGGCAAAGGCTCAAGGCAGCGGAGCAAAGGCGGCGGGTATGCCCGCCGCCTTTGCTCCGCTGCCTTGAGCCTTTGCCCACGCCCTCCCCGACGGTCGGCTCCATCAGACCGCCTGCGGCGGTCAGATGGAGCCGGGCAACATAATTATTAATAATTATTATAAAACCACAATATTACTTTATTACCTTGATCCAGCCCTCAGGAGCCTCGATTCTGCCCATCTGTATGCCCGTAAGAGTCTCATATAGTTCCTTGGTCACAGGTCCCATATCGTCCATGCCGCTTGGGAAACAGATCTCCCTGCCGTGGTCATAAATCTTGCCTACGGGAGATATAACAGCCGCTGTTCCGCAAAGTCCGCACTCTTCAAAATCCTTAAGCTCTTCAAAAGCAACCTCTCTGTGCTCAACCTTAAGTCCAAGATAATGCTCTGCAACATACATAAGAGAGCGCCTTGTAATTGACGGAAGAATGCTTGATGATTTGGGCGTTACAACAGTTTTGTCCTTTGTTATGAACAGGAAGTTTGCGCCGCCTGTTTCCTCAACCTTCGTTCTTGTTGCAGGATCCAAATACATATTTTCATCAAAACCCTGATTATGTGCATCAACGATCTGATAAAGGCTCATTGCGTAGTTAAGTCCTGCCTTTATATGTCCCGTTCCGTGAGGAGCGGCTCTGTCATAGTCGCTTACCCTGATTGTAATGGGCTTTGCTCCGCCCTTGAAATAAGGACCAACCGGCGTCGTAAAAATTCTGAACTGATATTCCTCGGCAGGCTTAACACCTATAACCGGCGAGCTTCCGAAAATGTATGGACGAACATAAAGCGTTGCCCCTGTTCCGTAAGGAGGCACATAGTCTTGGTTTGCCTCAACAGTCTTTACAACCGCATCTATGAATTTATCCTGTGGATACGGAGGAATTTCAAGTCTTTTTGCCGAGTCCTCAAGTCTTGCCGCATTAAGGTCGGGACGAAAAGTAACTATATGTCCGTCAACAGTAGTGTAGGCCTTCAGTCCCTCAAATACCGTCTGAGCATACTGAAGAACGCCTGCGCATTCATTGATCACTATTTTTTCGTCATCAGTCAGCCGACCCTCGTCCCAGTGTCCGTTTTTATATTCCGAAACAAATCTCTTGTCGGTTTTAACATATCCGAAACCAAGACCCGACCAGTCAATATTCTTTTTTGCCATAGTTCATACTTCCTTTTCTTAATAAAATAGTAAATTATTAAACCACTTACCCAACTTTTATTATATTTCCAAAGGCATAATTTGTCAATGTATAATCTCTATATTTTTTCGTACTGCGGGCCATCGGGGGAGAAGGAGCAAAGGGGGAAGGAAAAGGGCGGCTGCGCCGCCCTTTTCCTTCCCCCTTTGCTCCTTCTCCCCCGATGGCCCTGCCTTTTAACCGCCTACGGCGGTAAAAAGGCAGAGGGCAACTGTTATACCTCGTATGCCATTTTAAGTAAAAGTCTTTCGGTGTCGTCCCAGCCAAGGCACGCATCAGTTATTGACTTTCCGTAAACATAATTGTGGCATATGGGCTGATTTCCCTCTTCGATATAGCTTTCGATCATTACTCCCTTGACCACATTTTTAAGTATGACATTATACCTGCGGCTTCTCAGTACATCGCCCACTATTCTGGGCTGCTCCTTGTACATCTTCTGTGAATTCGCATGGTTCGCATCGACTATAATGGCGGGATTCATATAATTTCCCTTGGCATAGAGATCTGCCGCCAGAACAAGATCCTCATAGTGATAATTCTGAAGATTGTTTCCGTGCTTGTTTGTAGAACCTCTCAGAATAGCGTGGGCATACGGATTTCCCGTTGTAGCCACCTCGTGTCCGTTATAAATAAATTCGTGTCTGCCCTGAGCGGCATAAATGGAGTTGAACATTACTCCCAAATCGCCGGAGGTGGGATTCTTCATTCCCACAGGTACGTCAATGCCGCTGGAGGTAAGCCTGTGATGCTGATTTTCAACACTTCTTGCACCTATGGCTATATAATTGAGCAAGTCCTCCACATACGGCAGATTCATAGGATAGAGCATTTCATCGGCAGCCGTAAGTCCGCTCTCGCTTATAGCCCTTATATGAAGCCGTCTGAGAGCAAGAATGCCGTCAAGTATGTTGGGGCTTTTTTCCGGGTCGGGCTGATGCATAATGCCCTTATAGCCCTCTCCCGTTGTCCTTGGCTTTGCCGTATAAATTCTTGGGATTATGAAAAGCTTATCCTTAACCTGCTCATTAAGCTCCGCAAGCCTTGAAATATAGTCGCATACAGGGTCCTCACTGTCTGCCGAGCATGGACCTACTATAACTATAAACCTGTTGTCCTTGCCCTCAAAAATATTCTTAAGTTCCTTGTCCCTTTTCTTTTTTATCTCTCCAAGCTCCTTCGGAAGAGGAATCATTTCAATTACTTCCTCCGATGAAGGTATTTTTCTTATAACTTTAAAACTCATAAAAATCTCCTATCCGAAAAGGCTCCGGCATAACCCCGGAGCCTTGCTTATTAAACCTCTGAAGCCTCTGCCGCAGCAGCCTCATCCATTGCCTTTTCCTTGTCAACAAGCCTGAGATCCGCTTTTCTGTACGAATTCATACCCGTACCTGCAGGAATCAGCTTTCCTATAATAACATTTTCCTTAAGACCTATAAGCGTATCCACTTTGCCCTTTATAGCGGCTTCGGTAAGCACACGTGTCGTTTCCTGGAAGGACGCCGCCGAAAGGAATGAATCCGTAGCAAGAGAAGCTTTCGTGATTCCGAGAAGTGTCCTTGTTCCTCTTGGCATAGCCCTGTACGCCTTGAGAAGAATGGGAAGTCCCTTTTCCTCGGCATATCCGTTGTACTTCTCCACCTTGCGGTTATAGCTTAACAGATTGCCCTTTATGCCGGGAATATACTCCTTCGGAATTTCTTCGCCCAGCTTTTCAAGAACATCATCGTTATATTCAAATATGCCCTCGTTAAGAGCCTCGGCATTGCTGTTGTAGGCCTCTTCTTTGTCCGCCGCCGGAATATCCTCAGTGAATATCTCTTCACAGCCGCTTCCATCTATATACTTGCTGTTTATAGCGGCATTCTTGGCGTTGTGCCTTACAACCTCCATAACAGTATCCTCGAAATCGAGCCAATCCGCAAAATTTCCGGCAAGCATATCCGAATCGCCGCTGTCCTCGATCTTAACTCTCTTGAGCATCTGACGCACAATTATTTCAATGTGCTTGTCGTTTATGTCAACGCCCTGAAGTCTGTACACTCTCTGTACTTCCTTGAGGATATAGTCCTGCACGCCTCTTATGCCGTTTATCCTCAGTATGTCATGAGGATCTATTGAGCCTTCCGTAAGCGGCGTACCGCTTTCTATCTCCATATCATTCAGAACCCTGAGCCTTGCTCCGTATGGTATCTGATATTCGTCCGTGGAGCCATCGGAGCTTTCCACAACGACCCTTGTCTGGTTTCCTATATCCGTTACGGAAACCCTTCCGCCTCTCTCGGCAACTATTGCAACGCCCTTTGGCTTGCGTGCCTCGAAAAGCTCCTCAACTCTGGGAAGACCTTGTGTAAGGTCGTTTCCCGAAACGCCGCCGGTGTGGAATGTTCTCATGGTAAGCTGCGTACCCGGCTCGCCTATTGACTGCGCCGCTATAATACCTACCGACTCGCCTATCCTTACAGGTCTGCCGGAGGCCATATTCGCTCCGTAGCACTTAGCGCATACTCCGTTTTTGGAATGACACGAAAGTATATTTCTTATATAAACCCTTTCAATGCCCGCATTTACAATTTCATCGGCTATATCCGGCGTAATTATATGATCCGCCTCAACAAGCAGCTTTCCCGTTTCCGGATGATATACGTCATATACCGAATAACGTCCTCTTATTCTGTCGATAAGCGGCTCTATGGTTTCCTCGCCGTCCATAAATGCCGATACCCACATTCCCGGAATTTCCTTTCCGTCAGAACAGCAGTCCGCTTCTCTTACTATCATATCCTGAGATACGTCCACAAGACGTCTTGTCAGATATCCGGAGTCGGCAGTTCTCAGCGCCGTATCCGAAAGACCCTTTCTTGCGCCGTGAGCCGAAATGAAATATTCCTGAACCGAAAGTCCCTCACGGAAGTTTGCCTTTATAGGCAGCTCTATTGTGTCGCCGGTAGGTGAAGCCATAAGTCCACGCATACCCGCAAGCTGCTTGATCTGCCTGTTGGAACCTCTTGCGCCCGAATGAGCCATCATATATATATCGTTATATTGTCCAAGACCTTCGAGAAGAGCGTCTGTTATCTTGTCGTCCGCCTTCTCCCATACTTCAAGAACCTTATTGTGCCGTTCCTCATCGGTCATAAGTCCACGTCTGTAAAGCCTTGTTATTCTTTCTACTTCCTTGTCGCCCTCTTCAAGAAATACTTTCTTGGATTCGGGAATGATCATATCCGAAACCGAAACGGTAAGGGCTGCCCTCGTAGAAAACTTAAAGCCGAGATCCTTTATATTGTCAAGCACAACAGCCGTCTTTGTGGAGGGATATTTGTTTATGCAGCGGTTGATTATCTTTCCCAGCTCCTTCTTGCCCGTAAGGAAGTCGATCTCATATTTAAGAAGATTTTCCTCCTTGGTTCTGTCAACAAAGCCAAGATTCTGAGGTATTATCTCGTTGAATATAATTCTTCCCGCTGTTGTTTCCACAAGCCCTGACCTGACTTCGCCGTCAATCTCAACGGTTCTTCTCACCATAACAGCCTCATGAAGAGTTATAACATGGTTGTCATAAGCAAGAAGCGCCTCGTTTTCGTCCTTGAAAACGTGTACGGGTATTCCTCTTTCATCTCTTTCTCCGCCTCTCTTAAGGGTGAGATAATATATTCCCAGAACCATATCCTGTGTGGGAACCGTTACAGGCTCACCGTCCGAGGGTTTGAGCAGGTTGTTGGGAGAAAGCAGAAGAAATCTGCACTCCGCCTGTGCCTCAACGGAAAGAGGAACGTGTATAGCCATCTGGTCGCCGTCAAAGTCTGCGTTGTATGCCGTACATACAAGAGGGTGAAGCTTAAGAGCCTTGCCCTCAACAAGCACAGGCTCAAACGCCTGTATGCCGAGTCTGTGGAGCGTAGGCGCTCTGTTCAGCATAACAGGGTGTTCCTTTATTACATTTTCGAGTACGTCCCACACCTCCGGCTGAAGTCTTTCAACCATTCTCTTTGCCGATTTGATATTGTGGGCAAGCTCCATCTCAACAAGCTTTTTCATTACAAAGGGCTTGAAAAGCTCTATTGCCATTTCCTTGGGCAGACCACACTGATATATCTTGAGAGAAGGTCCTACAACTATAACGGAACGTCCCGAATAGTCAACACGCTTTCCGAGAAGATTCTGACGGAAACGTCCCTGCTTGCCCTTCAAAAGGTCTGAAAGGCTCTTAAGATCCCTGTTGCCGGGGCCTGTTACCGCCTTGCCCCGTCTGCCGTTGTCTATAAGAGCGTCAACAGCCTCCTGGAGCATTCTCTTTTCGTTTCTTACTATAATATCGGGAGCCGCCAGCTCTATAAGCCTTTTAAGGCGGTTGTTTCTGTTTATAACTCTGCGGTAAAGATCGTTAAGGTCAGAAGTGGCAAATCTTCCGCCGTCAAGCTGAACCATAGGACGAAGATCCGGCGGAATTACGGGAATAACGTCAAGAATCATCCACTCCGGCTTGTTTCCCGAATTTCTGAAAGCCTCTATTACCTCAAGCTTTTTGATTATCCTTACCTTTTTCTGCTTTGAAGCTCCTCTGCCGCTTTTAAGCTCTTCCTTAAGCTTTGCCGCCTCGCTGTCAAGGTCGATCGCCATAAGAAGCTCCTTGATGGCCTCCGCTCCCATTCCCACTCTGAACGAATTGCCGTATTTGTCATATGCTTCACGGTATTCCCTTTCCCTTAAAACCTCCTTATAGGCAAGGTCGGTTTCGCCGGGGTCGAGTACGACATACGCCGCAAAGTAAAGCACTTCTTCAAGCTTTTTGGGGCTTATTCCCAGAATAATTCCCATTCTTGAGGGTATGCCCTTGAAATACCATATATGAGAAACAGGCGCAGCAAGCTCTATATGCCCCATTCTTTCACGTCTTACCTTTGACTTGGTAACCTCAACGCCGCACTTGTCACAAACTGTTCCCTTATAGCGTATGCGCTTATATTTTCCGCAGTGACATTCCCAGTCTTTTGTCGGTCCGAATATTCTTTCACAAAAAAGTCCGTCAACCTCCGGCTTGAGAGTTCTGTAATTTATGGTTTCAGGCTTAAGAACCTCCCCATGGGACCATTCTCTTATTTTTTCAGGAGATGCAAGTCCTATTTTTATTGAATCAAAAATTATCTGATCAGAATTCTGTGCAGACATAATTCACCTCTCCTTTCTGTTATTCGTCATATTCTCCGACAAAATCAAAGCTGACGTCCTCATCGTCCGAGATATCCATATTCTTTATTTCCTCGTCAATAGACCCGAAGCCATCGTCAACATCGTCGTCTTCCCCGATTTCATCTATATCAAGCCTGTCTAAAACTCCGCTTATAATATCCTCCTCTTCTTCTTCGGATTCTATTATAGCATCATCGCTTACATCCGGCTCGGCATAGGGCATAGTTTCGTCCTCTTTGCCCTCCATATTTACGTTTACACGCAAATCGTCATAATCGTCTATGGATTCCTTAATATCGACCTCTTCGTTGTCCTCGTTGTAAACTCTTACATCAAGGCAGAGAGCCTGAAGCTCCTTAAGAAGAACCTTAAAGGATTCGGGAATTCCCGGTTCGGGTATATTTTCGCCTTTTACAATAGCCTCATAGGTCTTTACTCTGCCCACTATATCGTCTGACTTCACGGTAAGGATCTCCTGGAGAGTATACGATGCGCCGTAGGCTTCAAGCGCCCATACCTCCATCTCGCCGAATCTCTGTCCGCCAAACTGCGCCTTGCCGCCAAGGGGCTGCTGTGTTACCAGTGAATAAGGACCTGTCGAACGTGCGTGGATCTTGTCCTCAACAAGGTGGTGGAGCTTGAGGTAGTGCATAAAGCCTATTGTGGTTGCATTGTCAAAAGGCTCTCCCGTGCGTCCGTCACGAAGCTGCACACGTCCCGTATGGTTTATGGGCACACCCTTCCACTCGGCTCTGTGTTCCTTGTTGTTTTCAAGAAATGCATATATTTCATCGTTTATATTGCCCTTCCACTTAGCCTCGAATTCCTCCCATGAAGAATTGGCGAAGTCGTTGGCAAGCTCCAGTGTATCCATAATATCCTGCTCTCTTGCGCCGTCAAATACGGGAGTAGCCACCTTGAATCCCAGAACCTGCGCCGCAAGTCCAAGGTGTATTTCAAGAACCTGTCCTATATTCATACGAGAAGGCACACCGAGAGGATTAAGCACTATGTCAAGGGGACGTCCGTTGGGAAGGAAGGGCATATCTTCCACAGGGAGAACTCTCGAAACAACGCCCTTGTTTCCGTGACGGCCGGCCATCTTGTCGCCCACCGATATCTTTCTCTTCTGAGCTATATATACTCTTACGACCTTGTTTACACCCGGTCCCAGTTCGTCTGAGTTTTCCCGCGTAAACACCTTTACGTCAACAACCGTTCCGCTTTCGCCGTGGGGCAGTCTTAAGGAATTATCCCTTACTTCCCTTGCCTTTTCACCGAATATGGCACGAAGAAGTCTTTCCTCGGCGGTAAGCTCCGTTTCACCCTTCGGCGTAACCTTGCCAACAAGGATATCGTTTGCGTTTACCTCTGCGCCTATTCTTATGATTCCGTTTTCATTGAGATCTCTCAGAGCGTCCTCACCCACATTGGGTATGTCGCTTGTTATCTCCTCAGCGCCAAGCTTGGTATCTCTTGCCTCGCACTCATGCTCCTCTATATGAACAGAGGTATATACGTCCTCAGCCACAAGCTTTTCGGAAAGAAGCACAGCGTCCTCATAGTTATAGCCCTCCCATGTCATAAAGCCTATAAGAGGATTTTTGCCGAGAGCAAGCTCGCCGTCCTTAGTAGACGGACCGTCCGCAATAACATCACCCGCTTCCACTCTGTCGCCCTTGTTTACAATAGGACGCTGATTTATGCAGGTCGACTGGTTGGATCTTTTGAATTTTATAAGTGAATATCTGTCCTTGTCACCCGAATCGGTTTTTATGGTTATTTCAGATGCGTCCACAGTATCGACATAGCCGCCTCTCTTTGCCACCACAACAACACCGGAGTCCTTTGCGGTTTTATGCTCCATGCCCGTACCCACAACAGGGCTTTCGGTGGTGAGCAGAGGAACCGCCTGTCTTTGCATATTTGAGCCCATAAGCGCTCTTGTTACGTCGTCGTTTTCAAGGAAGGGTATAAGCGCCGTAGCCACCGAAACAAGCATTTTGGGCGACACGTCCATAAGCTCTACCCTTTCGGGGCTTATTTCCACATTGTCAACACCAAGTCTTGCGGCAACTCTCTTGTGTACGAAATGATTTTCCTTGTCAAGAGGCTCGTTCGCCTGAGCTATTGCATAGTTTTCTTCCTCGTCTGCCGTAATATATATTACATCATCGGTAACGACCGCCCTGTCGTCAACCTTTACAACCTTTCTGTAAGGCGCTTCTATAAAGCCGCAGTCGTTTATCCTTGCAAATGCCGCAAGAGAGTTTATAAGGCCTATATTTGGTCCTTCAGGCGTTTCTATGGGGCACATTCTGCCGTAGTGTGAGGTATGCACGTCACGAACCTCAAAACCTGCTCTTTCTCTTGAAAGACCGCCGGGACCGAGAGCCGAAAGACGTCTTTTGTGAGTAAGCTCACCGAGAGGATTGTTCTGATCCATAAACTGTGAAAGCTGAGAGCTTCCGAAAAATTCTTTTATTGCCGATGTGACAGGCTTTATATTTATAAGCGCCTGCGGAGTGATTGCGTCCTTGTCCTGAGTGGACATTCTCTCACGCACAACCCTCTCCATACGTGACATACCTATTCTGAACTGGTTCTGCAAAAGCTCGCCTACCGCGCGTATACGGCGGTTTCCCAGATGGTCTATGTCGTCCTTGCTGCCGATGCCGTAGTCAAGGTGTATGCAGTAGTTTACGGTAGCTATAATATCGTCATAGGTAATATGCTTGGGGTTAAGCTTCTGCATATTTATGCGTACAGACGTCCTGAAGCTGTCGGCATCATCGCAGTTTTCAAGTATTTCCTCAAGAACAGGGAAATAAACAAGCCCGTCGTCCTTAAGTCCCAGCTCTTCGGGAGTAAGTCCGTAGCCCTCAGTGTATGCCCTGATCTCCACCTGCCTGTTTGTGATTACCTTGCAGCTTTCGCCGTCCTCTTTTGTTATATATATAAAGCCAACGCCGGTATTCTGTATTTCATCGCATTTTTCCCTTGTAAGCTTTGTGCCCGCCTCGCATATGATTTCACCTGTAAGGGGATCCGTAACGTCCTCGGCAAGCTTGAAGCCCTTTACCCTGTTTCTGAGCATAAGCTTCTTGTTGTATTTATATCTTCCCACCCTTGCAAGGTCATACCTTTTGGGGTCGTAAAACATATTGTTTATAAGGGTTTCCGAAGATTCCACCGTAGGCGGCTCTCCGGGGCGTATCTTTTTGTAAAGCTCTATAAGAGCCTCCTCATAATTTGTGGAAACGTCCTTTTCTATTGTTGCGCTAAGCTTCGGATCCTCTCCGAAAATCTCGAATATCTCCTCGTTAGAACCTATCTTGTCGGGGCTTAACGCACGTATAAGCGTAGTAACGGGCAGCTTTCTCGTTCTGTCGACTCTTACGTTGAAAACATCGTTTGAGTCTGTTTCATATTCGAGCCATGCGCCCCTGTTTGGTATAATCTGTGCGGAGAGAAGGTTTTTGCCTGCTTTGTCCTTGTCAATGGCATAGTAAATGCCCGGAGAACGAACAAGCTGGCTTACGATAACACGCTCGGCTCCGTTTATGACAAAAGTACCCGTATCGGTCATAAGGGGAAAATCCCCCATAAATATTTCCTGCTCCTTGATTTCGTCAAGCTCCTTGTTGCGAAGTCTTACCTTGACATAAAGAGGGGCAGCATAGGTTGCATCTCTGTCCTTACATTCCATAATGGAATATTTGGGCGGTTTGTCAAGGGAGAAGTCCAAAAATTCAAGAACAAGATCGCCGTTGTAGTCGCTTATCGGAGAAATGTCATAAAAAACTTCTTTAAGACCTTCAGTTTTGAACCACTCATAGCTGTCCTTCTGAAGAGCCAAAAGATTAGGCATTTCAAGCACATCCTCAACGGTAGCATAGCTCATTCTCTGAACGTGTCCCAATTTGACGGGCTTCATTCTGTCTTTTTCCATAACGCCTTCACTCCTTAATTTATTTTTTAACACACAAAGTCACCGAAAAACCTCCGATTTTTTAAAGAGGACTTCGGCAGCCGTTTATCTGCATATTAAGTTAAAATATAAAATTTTTATCGTAATATGTCATAAAAATGCACATTTTCCTTTGTGAAAATTATTTTAACTCTTGCATTTATAAAAAATTTATGATATATTGTAATAAAGAGATGAAACAACTCTTTTCGGCTTACATATACCAACAGATTTCCTCAATCAAAAGATGGGAATTCAGTTAATTATTATACATTCTTTTTCGCCCTTTTGTCAAGGGTATTTTTTTTATTTTCATAGATTTTTTATAAAAAAACCGCCCCGGAAAATCCTTTTGGCTTTCGGGGCGGAAATATGGTCCTTATTGTTCCGTTACGATATTTGCCGTGTCATTTCTTGCAGAACGTACTTCGTTGAAGATCTGCATGAATTCCTCACCTGTTATATTTTCTTTTTCTATGAGAAACTCGGCAATTTTTGTAAGACAGTCCCTGTTTTCTTCAAGAAGTCTTTTGGCCTTTTCGTGACAAAGCTTTATTGTCTGCAGAACCTCCTTATCTATCTCGGCTATTGTTCCCTCTCCGCAGGTTGCAACAGCCCTGCCGTCAAGATATCTGTTCTGTATTGACTCAAGCCCCATCATATCAAAGCGCTCGCTCATACCGTACATACTTATCATGCTTCTTGCAAGCTGAGTTGCCCTTTCTATGTCGTTCGATGCGCCTGTGGTTATAACGCCGAACTCGATTTCCTCGGCACTTCTTCCCGCAAGAAAAACGACAATCTCCTCAAGGATCTCGTCCTTGGACATAAGAAAGCGTTCCTCCTCCGGCATCTGCATTGTATAGCCAAGTGCGCCGCCCGTTCTGGGAACAATGGTTATTTTCTGCACAGGCTGAGTATTCTTCTGAAGCGCAGAGCAAAGAGCGTGTCCCACTTCATGGAAAGCGACCGTCCTCTTTTCCTTCTCCGAGAGTATGCGGTTCTTCTTTTCCTTTCCTGCGACAACAACCTCCACAGCGTCCAGAAGATCCTCCTGTATAACGCTGTTCCTGTTCATTCTTACGGCACGAAGAGCAGCCTCATTTATCATATTTGCAAGGTCGGCTCCCGATGCACCGCTTGTGGCAAGGGCTATCTGATGGAGGTCAACGTCATCGGCCATTGTTACGTCCTTTGCGTGAACCCTGAGAACGTCCTCCCTTCCCTTGAGATCCGGCAGCTCAACAATAATTCTCCTGTCAAAGCGTCCCGGTCTTAAAAGAGCCTTGTCAAGCACTTCGGGACGGTTTGTGGCACCGAGAATAACAACACCGTTTGATGTGTCAAAGCCGTCCATCTCCGAAAGAAGCTGATTAAGTGTCTGATCGTTTTTGTTTATGCTGTCGTCCCTTTTGTGACCGACGGCATCAAGCTCATCTATAAACACTATACAGGGAGCGTTCTGTGAGGCCGATTTGAAAAGATCTCTCACACGTGAAGCGCCGACACCCACAAAAACCTCCTCAAAGTCAGAGCCTGAAATAGACATAAAAGAAACATTCGCCTCGCCTGCCACGGCTCTTGCAAGAAGTGTCTTACCGGTTCCCGGAGGGCCGACAAGAAGAGCGCCTTTGGGCTGTTTAGCACCTATTTTGTGATATTTTTCGGGGTTGTTGAGAAAATCTATAATTTCCACAAGAGATTCCTTTGCCTCGTCCTGTCCGGCAACGTCCTCAAAGGTAACGCCTGTTTCCTTCTGAACATACATCTTTGCCGATGATTTGCCCATTCCTCCCGTTCCCATTCTTCTCATAAGAAGTCTTGACAGCAGTACAAACAGAAGCACCGTTGTAAGAAGCGGGAATATCCATTCAAGGAAGAAATTTATCATAGGCGAGCTGTATTCTATGGGGTTTGAAAATTCTATGTTGTGCTCCTTCAGAAACTCCGTCAGATTGTCGTCATTCACATAGCCGACATTAAGACTTACTGTATTCGGAAGTGCCATATCTCCCCCGAAAAGCGACCCGATGGGCATATCCGCAAGTTCGCTTTCAAGATTGCTGCCAATACCGATAGAGTCCTCAATACCGCCCTCGGCTTCTGCCTTTTTGGCACTGTCCCCATCAGCAGCGCTTCCCTCAGCCTCCGCCCTTTTGGCGTTGTCCTCAGCAATAGCGTCCATGATGGATCTGTCCGCCGTAACGGTAAGCCTGTCCGCAGAAAATTCAACTGACTTTACATACCCCTCCTCGGCATATTTCAGAAAATCGCTGTAAGAAATTTCGCCCATCTTGTTAAGCATAGACGAAGCTGCAAATAAATTCATCAGAAATGTAAGTCCCAATGAAATCATAAGTATAATGGCAAATACCTTGAAGCTGCCGTTGGGTTTTCCGTCCCGTGGTTTATTGTTATCATCCATAATGTTTCACATCCTTTTTATTTGCGTGGTTATAATTTTACAATGTTTGGAGCAAAATTACAACCTCTATTTTCAAATTTCATATAATTTAATTAAATAATTACCGGCAAATAAATGTATAAAAAATTATGTATATGTCAAATATCAGTATGTATCATTCTCGCCCCTGCCTTTTGAATAGCCATAGGCTATTCAAAAGGCAGGACCCGCGGGGCAGGGGGAGCAGGCAGCTTGTGCCGTCAGACGGAAAATTCCGTCTGACGGCACAAACTGCCTGCTCCCCCTGCCCCGCAGCCCCGCAGTCGTATCGGCGTAATTTTCAAAAAAAGAAGGAGGCATTTTTGTGAATCTATCAGAAACCGAATTTATGCGCTATATCAAAAGGTTCGACACTTCTTCATTCCGAATAATTATAGGCAGCAGAGAACACGCAGTAGGAGAGAACCCGCCCGAATTCACCGTCAAAATAAACAATCCTCCAAAAATATCCGATTTGCTTGCGTGTACATCACTGACCCTCGGTGAAGCATATATGGATGGTGACATTGAAATAGAGGGAGATTTATATGAAGCCCTTTGCCACTTTCTCAGTCAAATCAATAAATTTTCTTCAGACAGCAAAAAAATCAGAAAAATAATTTTTACAAAACCCACTGTCAGAAATCAGCGCAAAGAGATTTCGGCGCACTATGACATAGGAAACGATTTTTACAGGCTATGGCTTGATGAATCCATGAGTTATTCCTGCGGTATATTTGAAAATGAAAATGACAGCTTATACACCGCACAAAAAAACAAAGTACATCACATAATAGAAAAGCTTGAACTCAGGGACGGAATGTCATTATTGGATATAGGCTGCGGCTGGGGATTTTTATTGACAGAGGCTGCGAAAATGTACAATATAACAGGAGTGGGAATAACACTGAGCCTTGAACAGAAGAAATTTTTTGAAGAAGAAATAAAAGCAAACGGATTGGAAAACAGGCTTGAGGTAAGACTTATTGATTACAGAGAGCTTCCCTCTTTAAATACCGAATTCGATTGTATCGTAAGCGTTGGTATGCTTGAACATGTGGGGCGCAAAAATTACAGGCTTTTTATGGAGTGTGTCAAAAAAGTGCTTAAAAATGGCGGGCTTTTTCTGCTGCATTATATAAGCTCACTGCGTGAAAGTCCGGGAGATGCATGGATAAAAAAGTATATTTTCCCCGGCGGCATGATCCCATCTCTGCGCGAAATAATAAATATAGCCGGAGATATTGATTTCTATACAATAGATGTTGAAAGCCTGCGCCGTCACTATACGAAAACTCTCCTTGACTGGAATACAAACTTCCAAAGACACAGATCCGAAATCGAAGAAATGTTTGATAAAAAATTTGCCAGAATGTGGGAGCTTTACCTCTGCTCCTGCGCAGCCGTATTTTCAAATGGTATAGCCGATCTTCATCAGATCTTGTTCACAAACGGCGTGAACAACAATCTTCCTATGCTGCGGCGCCACTAATAAAATTCTATACCGACCAGACTGCGGTCGGGGCGAGCGGGACAGCGGCGGCGTAGGGAACACAGGGATTCTTACAGAATCCCTGTGTTCCCTACGCCGCCGCTGTCCCGCTCGCCCCGTTGGTCCGCCCCTTATTTCATTAGCGGTGTTTTCAAACACCGCTGATGAAATAAGGGGCGGGGCATAAAAATCATATATCTATCATACCGTCATCCTTTGGTATAATAAAAATAAGAATAATATATATAAGCAGTGCCGTACCGAAAGAAAATATAGCCGCCAGGACATATATTATTCTCACAATCGTAGGGTCTATTCCAAAATATTCGCCTATTCCGCCGCATACACCCGAAACCATAGTATTGTTGATAGATCTTTTCAGTTTTTTCATGAAATCACCTCATTTTTAAGTAATGCGGTTCCGTGACATTTGCCTATGCAAATGCCACGGGTCGGGGGCGAGGGGGAAACGCCGAAGAGCAAATGACACCCGCAAGGGGCGTCATTTGCTCTTCGGCGTTTCCCCCTCGCCCCCGACTTCACCGCAGTCGTGTCAGTAAACCGTTATTATGTTGTCATTTGTACATCAGGTTGCATAATCTGTGTGCGGCAAAGCTATAACATGAATTGTCGCTTACAATTACATGATCAAGCATTTTAATTCCCAGCTTTCCCAGATATTCTTTCAGAACCTCAGTTGTTTTCAAATCCGCCCTTGAAGGTCCGGGTGCGCCGCCGGGATGATTATGTGCAAGTATTACATAAACCGCTTCATTTTCAAGTACCTTCTGTATGACCTCCTTCATGGAAAGCTTAACCTGATCTTCAGATCCCTCACCCATTATAATATCCTCTTTCATGCATCTCTTTTTGTCAAGACAAATAAGGTGGAAAATCTCCCTTGTCGAATTGTTATCGGCAAATATGGAAAGCACATATTTTTCCACCACGTCCGAACTGTCGAACTTACACCTGGTTTCGTTTGTCTTTTTTATGTAATACTTCACAAGCTCCGAAACCATGGAAAGCTGCACGGCAACCTTTTCGGAAACCTCAGCTCTTCTCATAATTTCTTTCGGGCTTGCATTAAACAGATCTATAAGAGATCCGTTGAATCTGTTAAGTATTTTATGGGCAATACCGTTCGTATCCATTCTTGCGTGATATGAATAAAACAGCATAAGCTCCAATATCTGATGGTCGTCAAAGCTTCCAAGACCTTCCTCTTTTATATATCTTTCTCTAAGTCGTTTTCTGTGTCCCTCATGCAGGTTTCCATCATTTTGCCCCATTTCAATATCAACCCTCTTTATCTGTCTTTACATATCCGCATTCTGTATTTGAACAAAGCGCAGTATTCTTACTTCCTTTTATCACAAGAGGACTGCCGCATACGGGGCAAAGTTCTCCCGTTGGTTTATTCCATGATATAAAATCACATTCCGGATTATTTTCACAGCCGTAAAATTTGCGTCCTTTCCTGCTTTTTTTAATGTAGACCTTTCCACCGCACTTGGGACAGTTTACTCCTGCGTCCTCGTATAAGGGCTTTGTATTCCGGCATTCGGGAAAACCCGGACATGCCAAAAACTTGCCGTATCTTCCGAATTTTATAACCATATTTCTGCCGCAGATATCGCATACTACATCGGTTTCTTCATCATCAAGAGTTACCTCCTCCTGATTTTCCATAGCCTTGTCAACAAGCTCTGAAAAATGAGGATAAAAATCCCTCAATATCTGCTTCCATTCAAACTTGCCCTCCTCTACCTCGTCAAGATCTTCCTCCATCTTGGCGGTAAAGTCTATATTCACAATATCCCCGAAATTGCTTGTTACTATGCTGTTTACAACCTCTCCAAGCTCTGTGGGATAAAACAGCTTATTTTCCTTAGTAACATAATTTCTTGCGGTAATTATGCCTATGGTCGGCGCATAGGTAGACGGTCTGCCGACTCCTATGTCCTCAAGTGTCTTTATAAGCATAGCCTCGGTATATCTTGCAGGAGGCTGTGTAAAATGCTGTTCGGGCAAAAGCTCCTCAAGTCCCAGCGTCTCTCCCTCGCTGCATTCAGGCATAGCTTCTTCTGCTTTTTTATCCTCGTTTTTCTTATATACAAGAAGATAGCCGTCAAAGCTGAGTGATGATCCGCCTGCTTTGAATATACAGCTACCGCATTTTACAGATGCCGAAACCGTATCATACACTGCCGACGGCATCTGACTTGCCATAAATCTTTCCCATATGAGCCTGTAAAGCTTATACTGATCGTTTGTAAGGCTTTCTTTTATATTGGCAGGCGTTCTGTAAACAGATGTCGGACGGATAGCCTCGTGTGCATCCTGCGCATTACGATTCACCTTATATTCCCGTCTTTCGGAAATATAGCTGTCGCCGAATTTATCTTTGATATACTCCACAGCCTCGCCATATGCCTCATCGGATATTCTCACCGAATCGGTACGTATATAGGAAACAAGACCAACAGTGCCCTCTCCCTTTACGTCTATACCCTCGTAAAGCTGCTGAGCTATGCGCATAGTCTTCTGTGCCGTAAAATTCAGAAGCTTTGAAGCCTCCTGCTGCATAGTGCTGGTTGTAAACGGAGGTGCGGGATTTTTCATTCTTTTGCCTTTTTTGACACTTTCGGTCACGAAGCTATTGCTGTTAAGCTCTGAAAGTATATCGTCTGTTTCCTCCTTTGACTTTATATCCACATTTTTGCCGTTTCTTTTGGCAAGCTTTGCTTTGAAAGTTTTGCCTGTGCCGTTTTTCAGCTTTGCCTCAATGCTCCAGTATTCCTCGGGTATAAAATTATCTATTTCCTCTGCCCTGTCGCATATCAGTTTGAGGGCAACAGACTGTACTCTGCCTGCGGACAGACCCTTTTTTACCTTGTTCCACAAAATAGGACTTATTTTGTAGCCGACTATTCTGTCAAGAACACGCCGTGCCTGCTGGGCATTCACCAGATCCATATTGATGCCCCTTGCTTCGGCAATAGACCTTTTAACAGCTGTTTTTGTAATTTCGTTGAATGTCACCCTGTGTATCTTGCTGTCATTTTCATCAAGCTTGAGGGCATACAGAAGATGCCAGCTTATAGCCTCTCCTTCACGGTCAGGGTCGGTTGCAAGATATATATTGTCAGCCGTTTTGACCTCTCTTCTCAGCTTTTTAAGTATCTCGCCCTTTCCTCTTATGGTAATGTATTTCGGCTCGAAGTCGTTATCTATACTAATACCAAGCTCACTTTTGGGCAGATCTCTCACATGTCCCATTGTCGCTTCTATTTTATAATTTTTTCCTAAAAATTTTTTCAAAGTTTTTGCCTTTGCAGGCGACTCAACAATAACAAGATTTGTTTTTGAAGCCATTTTAAATGCCTCCCTTTATATACATATATATTTTGAACCCGGAAGCTTTCTTATGTTTCCGTTTATTTCAAGAGTAAGAAGTATCAGCTGAACCTCCGACATATCAAAACCTGTTTTATACATAATTTCATCTACGGCAGATACGCCTGAATTTATACAATCATAAACCATTTTTTCGTTATTTTCAAGTGAATTTTTGTTTTCCTTTGGTTCTTCCCTCTTTTTCTCTATGCCTATGGCGGAAAAAACATCTTCTGCGCAGGTCAGTACATCTGCTCCGGCTTTTATAAGTCCGTTTGTTCCCTCGCTCGCCCGTGAGGTTATATTTCCGGGAACAGCAAAAACCTCTCTTCCGAAATCAAGAGCAAGGTTCGCCGTTATGAGAGAGCCGCCCTTGCTTTCCGCCTCAACCACTACCGTAGCCATGGACATTGCGGCAATTATTCTGTTTCTGTGCGGAAAATATCTTGCGGTTGCCTTTTCATTTATAGGATATTCCGAAATTACACAGCCGTCTTTTATTATTCTGTCCATAAGAACACTGTTTGTTTTGGGATAGCACACATTTACGCCGCAGCCAAAAACAGCGATTGTTTTTCCTCCGCCGTCCAGTGCCCCACGGTGAGATGCGCTGTCGATTCCGTCAGCCATTCCGCTTACAACAACAGCGCCATTTTCGGCAAACTCCTTGCCGAGAGAACGTGCAACAGCCATACCGTAGGAGGTAGCCTTTCTGGTTCCCACCATGCTGACCGTGTTTCCAAGCAAGACCTCCTTGTCGCCTCTTATATATAACCCCAAAGGCGGATCGTAGGATTCGAGAAGAAGCGGCGGATAATAGCTGTTCCCTTTAATTATATAATCTATACCGTCAGAATAAACACTTTCGGCATATTTTTTTAGTTCGTCCTCATCTCTTCCGCTGCATATATCGTTTATATTAACCTCGCTTAAGCCTTTTATTCCTTCGATGGTTTTCCGTGAAGCCTTGAATATCTCCCCGGCGGAGCCGAAAAGCTTAAGCAATATTTCCTTTTTTCTCTGCGTCGTATGTCCGAGAGCAGAAAACCACATCATATATTCATTTTCACTCAGCATATTATTCTCCGCTTCGGTCGAAGCTTCGCAGGGACAGAGCCTCCGCTATATCCGACCGGCTTATATTTTCTCTTTCTTCAAGATCCGCTATTGTTCTTGCAACCTTAAGTATTTTATGGTAAGATCTGGCGCTGAAACCAAGCTTATCGAACACATTTTCTATAAGCCTTTTTTCATCGGCTCCCAGACAACAATATTTTTCTATTTTAGATGCCGTAAGCCCCGAATTGTAATTGAAAACTTCATCCTTATATCTCCGCGCCTGTACAAGCTGCGCTTTTTTAACCTTTTCTCTCATTTCGGCGGAGCTTTCCCCCGGCTTGTCGGAGGAAACCGATTTATAGTCAAGTCCTCCTGCCTCTATCTGTATATCTATTCTGTCAAGAAGAGGACCGGATATCTTATTTCTGTATTTTATAATCAGATTCTGGCTGCATCTGCACTTATCGGAATAACCGTAATAACCGCAGGGGCATGGATTCATAGAAGCCGCCAGCATAAGATTGGCAGGATATGTTACAGTGCCGTTTACTCTTGATATAGTTACCTCGCTGTCCTCCAAGGGCTGACGAAGCTCCTCAAGGACATACCTTGAAAATTCCGGAAATTCATCGAGAAAAAGCACGCCGTTATGCGCAAGGCTGACTTCGCCGGGTCTTGGAATTCTTCCTCCTCCGACCATCGCCACATTCGAGATGGTGTGGTGGGGACTTCTGAAAGGACGGTCGCTTATAAGTGCCTGAGAATCCTTTATAAGTCCTGCCACGGAATATATTTTTGTAACCTCTATGCTTTCGTCAAATGTCATATCGGGCATAATTGTAGGAAGTCTTTTTGCCATCATGGTTTTGCCGGAACCGGGAGGACCTGACATAATTATATTATGCATACCTGCCGCCGCTATCAGAAGCGCTCTTTTTGCATTCTCCTGTCCCTTTACATCAGCAAAATCCAAAGCATATGACCTGCTTTTTTTCATATAGGACTCTATGTCCGTTTTATACCTTTCTATATGACACTTTCCGTTTATGTAGTCACAGCACTGTCGGAGGTTTTCTATGGGTATGACCTCTATTCCCTCGGCAAGAGATGCTTCGTTCCTGTTTTCGTAAGGCACAACAATGCGCTTATATCCGCTTTTTAAAGCGTGCAGAGCCATAGGCAGTATACCGCTTACCGGACGTATGCTTCCGTCAAGGGAAAGCTCTCCCTCAAAAACAGTATCACTGACCATAGCCTTATTTATTGCTCCTGCCGCCGCAAGAATTGACAGGATTATAGGAAGATCATAAGAGGGACCCTCTTTTTTAAGTCCGGTAGGGGCCAGATTCACAACAATTCTTTTGTCATCGGGAAACATTATATCGGAATTCAAAGCCGCAAGGCGCACTCTCTCCTTGGATTCCTTTACAGAAGAATCGGGAAGTCCGACTATACTGAATCCGGGCAGCCCCGATCTTATATCAGCCTCTACTCCCACTGTAAAACCGCTAAGCCCGTTAAGACCGCAGCAATCTACACAAACTGTCATAAGCCCTCTCCTCAGTCAGAAATTATTTCTTATAAAGATAGTATCATCATATTTAACCAATTTCAAGTATTTTTTTATGTTTGTTTTTTCACCGGACACATAATGTATATTAATTTATTTTTAATAACCGCCTAATTGAAACTTTAATACAGCTCTGATAAAATAACCACCAAATAAAAAAAGGAGGCTTGCGTATGGGCATTTCGGAGAATGCAAAATACAGACATGAATACAAATATATTATCACGGAGGACGAAGCGAGGCTTATTGAAAGCAGAATAAAAGGACTGATGACCAGAGATGGTCATGCAGGTGTGTCGGGACAATATAACATAAGAAGCATATATTTTGATGATCTTCAGAACACCTGCTATTACGAAAATGAAAACGGAACTGACCCAAGGGAGAAATTCAGGATCAGGATATATGACCTAAGCGCCGAAACAATACATCTGGAGCTTAAGCGGAAGGAAAGGGGGATGTGTCAGAAGCTATGCTGCAATATAAGTCCTGAGCAGCTTGAAGCTATAAAAGGCGGCGGATATATACCGATTTCAAAAAACAATCCCCAACTCCTGAACAGGCTCAGTGCCGCTATTCTCACACGAGGGCTGAAGCCAAAGATAATAGTCGAATATGACAGAGAGCCTTGGGTATATAAATATGGCAATGTCAGGGTGACACTTGACAGAAATATCAGATCCGCAAAGGATATGAACAGATTTTTTGACAGGGAGCTGCCGTCAAGAAATGTTATGCCATCGGGAAAACACATCATGGAAGTAAAATGGGACGAATTTCTGCCGGACTTTATTTTAAGTGCCGTATCGCTTAAAGGCATATGCAAAACAACTTATTCCAAATATTGTCTGTGCAGAAAATTCAGTCTGTGAACAGTTCGGTGTGCCTTATTGCCCATCGGAGATGGGCTATAAGGCACACCGCGTGGGGCGAATCCGGCGGCTCCTGCGTCGCCGCCGGATTCGCTTGCCGGACAAAACATATTCGGCAAAACTTTACATAAAACAAAACTCAGTATATTTTTATAAGTCAAGGAGGAAAAAATGACTACATTTAACGACATATTCAGAAAATCATTTGTTGAGGGCTTTAACGGCTCAGTACCGAATCTTGAAAGCATAATTATAACAATGACAATAACCCTTGTCATATCCGTTTACATATTTTTCATATACAGGATATATACAAGAAAAACATTCTATTCCAAGGGCTTTAACATCTCGCTGTCCTTACTTGCAATTCTGACAGCGGCAATCATTATATCGGTTCAGACGAGCATTGTTATTTCTTTGGGTATGGTAGGCGCTCTCTCTATTGTTCGTTTCAGAACGGCTATAAAGGATCCCTTGGACCTTATATTTCTTTTCTGGGCAATAGGTGTAGGTATAATCTGCGGTGCGGGTCTTGGGCAGATGGCTGTTGTCACCTCTGCAATCGTAACAGCAGGCTTGTTTATACTGAATGCCATTCCTGATGCAAGGGCTCCCATGATGTTGATAATTAACTCATCAGACATAAATAACGAGAGCTCCATAACAGATATTGTAAAAAAATATTCACCGTCATATAAAATAAAATCGAGAAGCATAGTTTCCGACAAGCTTGATCTGATTATTGAAGTAAGAATAACGGACGGACATGAGCTGGTAAGTCAGATAAGCTCTATTGACAATATCATATCCGTTTCACTTCTTTCTCACGATGGAGAGGTCACATTTTAAAGGCTGCCCCCTGCTTTAAAACCGTCAGAGACGGTTTTAAAGCAGGGACCGATGGGGGCGGGGGAGAAGGGCGGAGAAAAAAGCCACAGGGAGGACGCGTCCTCCCTGTGGCTTTTTTCTCCGCCCTTCTCCCCCGCCCCCATCGGTCCC